>CAZLKP010000146.1:0-5244 GCA_964560095.1 uncultured Bacteroidia bacterium | reverse complement strand
GGGTTGAGTCCGTGGTTTTTTCCCCAGATAAAGGCTTTTGAAGCCTGGGACATTTCCCAAGGAGATACCTCTATCACCATCGCCGTCGTGGACGCCGGGCAGAGCCGTCATGTGGACCTTTACGGCAACATCGCCTTTAATTATGACGACCCTATTGATGGAATCGATAACGACAATGATGGCTACACCGACAACTATGAAGGTTGGGATTTAAATGGCAGCACTCCGGAATCCGGGCCTGATAATGATCCTTTTCTGGGCAACGTACATGGCTTGCATGTCGCAGGCGTGTCGAGCGCCATTGCCGATAACGGAAAGGGAACCGCCGGGACCGGCTTTCGCTGCCGGCTTCTACCCATCAAAGCCACCTCTGATGATCTTCCGGGATTGATCCTGACCGGATATGAAGGCATTGTATATGCGGTTGATCATGGCGCGCAGATCGTCAACTGCTCCTGGGGATCGGATGTCCGATCCCGACTTGGGGAAGACATCGTCAACTACGCCACCATCAACAAGCAGGCAGCTCTGGTAGCAGCTGCAGGCAATTCCCAGGGAGAAGGAACCTTTTATCCTGCCGGGTACGACAGGGTGATCTCTGTGGCCGGTCTTACCTTTGATGACCAGCTATTTGCCGGAAATCAGGATTATGCCGGTTCCACCTATGGACGCTCGGTGAATGTCAGTGCGCCCGGATATGCCATCACATCCACGCTGGGCACATCTGGGTACGGCAGTTTTTTTGGCGGAACATCATTCGCTTCGCCCATTGTAGCCGGAGGCACTGGAATTGTACTGGCTCATTTTTCCGATCTCACCCCATTTCAGGCAGCTCAACGGGTGAGGGTGTGCACTGATTTCATTGATTCGGTTAATGCTCCCCAATACGAGGACAGAATCGGAACGGGGCGTGTTAACTTTTTTCGGGCGCTGACAGATCCGCTCAAGCCCTCCATACGGCTCCGAAAGGTCCAGACCCTCAATCAGGACGGCCTGGCCAGGCTGATGCCCGGAGATACGGTGCGGGTGTATCCCCAATGGACCAATTGGCTCCATCCTTCCACATCCGGGCTGACCATTGATGCCCAACTGTCCATTCTCAATACGCCGTTCGTGCAGGTGCTTGAGGAGGACCTTAGCCCCGGCGTCATTGGCATGAATGCTGTTTTCCAGGGCAACCTTATCACCTTCGTTCTAAGTCCGGGTATGCCCGAAGATTATCCCATCAAAATCCGGATGATGTACCAGGATTCAGCAGTCCTGTATCGGGATGTGGAATACCTGACCCTTCGGGCCCATCCGACCTGGGTGAATATAGATGTCAACAATTTGCACACCTCCCTGAGTAGCAAAGGCCTGTTTGGGTTTCAGGATTATCCCGACAACAACCAGGGGCAGGGATTTGTGCTGGGGAGTGGATGGAATAAGCTCTATGAAGGAGGACTGCTGCTATCGGCTTCTTTGTCTCAGGTATCGGACCATATCCGGAACAGCAATGGGCGAGATCAGGATTTCCGGATTCTGGAGACAGTGGCTGTGGATCCGAAGGATACCCGGGCCGATCTTGTGGTAAAGGGATCTTTTGATGACGCGGGCGGAGCCGACCCGATGGCTTTACAGATCCACCAGGAGCTATTTGGGTGGGATGATGCAGACAGACGGCAGTTTTTGATTCTACAATACATCATTGAGAATGGCGATACGCAACGGTTAAATGATTTGTACGCTTCCCTTTTCACGGATTGGGACCTGATCAATGGGGATCAAAACCTGAATGGAGCCGATTTTGATGCGCAGCAACAATGGACATATACTGAAGATCTGACCAGAGGAGATCCCAACCGATATGGCGTGGCCATCTTATCAGGTGGATCCTTTGGTGCCTACGCGGTGGATGTAAATGGCTCTTTCACCATGAACACCACGGGTAAAGCCACGGCTATGAGGGCTCCGTTGTCACCCGCTACAACAAGAGTTGGCTACCCGAATGGTACCGACGTGATGCAGTTCACAAATTCAGGTCCAATGTCCATCGGTGCAGGAGAACGGGATACCTTTACAGTGGCTTTGATGGCCGGACTTCCAGCTCATTGGCCTTCCATTCATGCCGCTGCGGAGAAAGCCTGGTACTGCGACGTACTGGAGAATGGTCCTGGAGAACCGTTCATGGTTTCTCCTTCCCCTGCTACTGGAACACCGGTCATGTTCAGCGATCAAAATGCAGGAGCAAGCAGTTGGAGCTGGGATTTTGGTGACGGACAAGGGGCAACAGGGGCAAATCCTTCTCATGTATTTTCCCAACCTGGCGACTATTTGGTGCGACTCTCCGTGTCGGATGGCTATTGTACCCAGACCCTGTCGAAGACTGTCAGGGTGCTTCAAAGCACATCGTTGTTGCCTGTTCAAGAGTTTTCGATCCGTGTTTTTCCCAACCCCAACCGGGGTAGCTTCCGGGTTCGTCTGGAGACCAGCCAATCAGGCCCCATGCAATTGAGGCTGCGAAGCATTGAGGGCAAACAGGTATGGACGGGGTGGAGTTCCGGTCCTGTTGCCGACATTCACCCCCAGCTCTCTGCCGGAACATACCTGCTAGAGGTCATTCGGAACGACCGTCTTGGACGGCAATTGGTAGTGATTTGGTGAACAGATGAAGGAACAGGGAACCGCAGAACAAGGAAGGATGAAGCGTAACTTAGACCTTAGATCAACGACCGATAACCATCCCCTGCGTTATTCTTTTCTTTCTTTGAGCATTCGGTAGATGGTGGAAACGCCGATGTCGAGTTTTTCGGCGACGACCTTGATATTTTGATCGTATTTATCGAGGTAAATATCGATGATGCGGTTGGTGTATTCTCTGAGGGTCATTTCCTCGGCCAGCACATCGGGGAGCACATCCTCGGAGGAGAAAGAAATATCTTCTTCGGTGATTTCTGGTGCGGAAGCCAAAACGGCAGCCAGTTCTACAACGGCTTTTAGTTCGCGGATATTCCCGGGATAAGGGTAGGCCATGAGTTTTTTCTGTGCCTGAGCTGTGAGGGCCATGCGCTCCATCTCGTTCTCGGCAGTAAAATTATCGATAAAATGGCGGGCGAGAATCAACACGTCTTTGCTTCTTTCCCGGAGGGGCGGCAGCTCGATGGGCAGGCCAAAGAGCCGGTAATACAGGTCTTCCCGGAAATTGCCTTTTTTTACTTCCTCCTGAAGGTTGCGGTTCGTGGCCACAATAATGCGGCAATCTACCCTGACTGGCTTGTTGGAGCCGATTCGGACGACTTCTTTTTCCTGTAAGACCCGCAGGAGCTTAGCCTGAAAGGTGATATCCATTTCTCCAATTTCGTCGAGGAAAAGGGTCCCGTCGGTAGCTTCCTCAAACTTCCCGATGCGGCGCATGTTGGCTCCTGTAAAGGCCCCTTTTTCGTGGCCAAACAGTTCGGATTCAATGAGCTCACTGGGGATGGCGGCCATATTGACAGGAATGAATGGCTCGGTTGCCCGTTTGGAATTGAAGTGAATGGCCTTGGCAACCAATTCTTTACCGGTACCGGTTTCGCCGCTTACCATAACGGTGATATTGGTGCGAATGGCCTTTTCGATGTAGGAAAAGACTTTCTTAATGGCCGGGCTGTTGCCAATGATGCTTTTTTCAAAATCGTATTTCTGCTCGACTTCCTGCTGCAGCGTGTTGATGCGGGTTTTGAGCGAGACATTTCGCCGTATGTTTTGGATCGTTGTGAGAAGCCGGTCCCGGATGTCATTGGTTTTGGCGATGTAGTCATAGGCACCCATTCTCACCAGGTCCACAGCCGTTCCAATATCATCCTGTTCGGAGACAATGACCACATCAATTTCCGGGTCAAATGATTTGATTTCTTTCAGTACTTCTTCCCCATTGAGATCAGGGAGGCGATAATCCAGGGTGACGGCAAAGGGATGATGCTGGGTCAATGCATCCAGTGCCTCGCGGGCTGTCCCGAATTTGAACACTTCGTAGTCGGGATTATCCTCGAGTGTGAAACCGACGAGCTCGCGATAAAATTCGTCGTCTTCAATGACAAAGATTCTTGTGCGACTCGCTTCCTGTTCAGTCATGGGTTGGTGTTTGGGCAATGATTTCTGAATAGATCGATGGGTCGTAATTTTCGGGAAATTACACTATTTGTGAAAGCACTGACATGGATTTCATCCTGTCAACTTCCGGAGGTTACATGTAAGGAACAAGGCAATCAGGGCACAGGAATTACACGCACGATTTGTGCGATAAGCTCTTCCGAACTCATATTTTCAGCTTCTGCTTCATAGGAAAGGCCAATCCTGTGGCGCAACACATCCTGTACCACGGCTTTGATATCTTCAGGCACTACGTAAGACCTGTGTTGCAGAAAGGCAAAGGCTTTGGCAGCCAAAGCGAGATTGATGGAAGCCCTGGGTGAGCCGCCATAGGTCAGCAGGAGTTTGAGTTTGGGAAGGTTGTGGGCTTCCGGATCTCGGGTGGCAAAAACCAGGGTGAGAATGTACTGCTCAATTTTCTCATCCAGGTACACGCTTCGAACTGCCTCGCGGGCCTTTAAGATATCCTGGACGCTGGCTTTTGCGCTTACCTTTGGAAACTGTCCCGACACATTCATCTGAATGATTTTTCGCTCATCCTCCATGGTGGGGTAGGTGACCACGCATTTGAGCATAAATCTGTCCAGCTGAGCTTCCGGAAGCGGATAAGTTCCCTCCTGCTCCAGGGGGTTCTGGGTGGCCATTACCAGAAAGGGTTTTTCCATCTCAAAGGTTTCCTCTCCAATGGTGACCTGATGCTCAGCCATTGCTTCGAGGAGTGCACTCTGCACTTTGGCCGGAGAACGATTGATCTCATCAGCTAGCACGAAATTGGCGAAGATAGGGCCTCGTTTGACCTGAAAGCTCAGGGTGTTTTGATTGTAAATCTGTGTGCCGACCACATCGGACGGCAAGAGGTCCGGTGTAAACTGAATTCGGCTAAAGGAGCCGGATACGGTCTTGGCCAGGCTCTTGTTGGCTAGGGTTTTGGCCAGGCCTGGCACGCCTTCCAGCAGAATATGCCCCCCTGACAAAAGCCCCAACAGCAACCGCTCAATCATGTATTCCTGCCCCACAATGGCTTTGTGGAGTTCGGTTTTCAGGGGATCCAGGAAGGCTGATTCTTGTTTGATGCGTTCAGCTAATGCCTGTGGGTTTGTTTGGGTCATAGAATGACGGTCAAGTCTGTGATAT
>CAZLKP010000145.1:0-10448 GCA_964560095.1 uncultured Bacteroidia bacterium | reverse complement strand
GTCGCGGTCGCCCGTTACCACGCCAGCCAGTCTGCAGCGCTTGGTTTCCCGCAGGGCTGGGCCCAGTTGACCGGTGGCGTAGTTGCCCAGGCCAACCAGGGCAACACCAAGAAGTTCATCGTTCTCAGCCTCGCAGGCAGCCGAAAGGGTAGAAAGGCCCGCCAGCGCGGTTGCTCCTGCCCCCAGCGCAGTGGTTCGAATAAACTGTCGTCTGCTGGTGTACATGGGTGAAGGGTTGAGGTTATTGGACCGTTACGATTTCAGTTAACGCTTGAGCCAACTGGCTCAGATCCATGCCCAGATCTAGATTGGACCGGGTTACGGCAGCTTTGGCCTGCTCTGGCAATTGTGCATCACCATGCAACATGCCCAGCACAGCTCCGGTCATAGCAGCCACTGTATCGTTATCCCGTCCGTAGTTCACAATAAATTCCATCGTAGCCTGAAAATCAAACTCACACACCAGCATACCCGTCAGCATGATGAGCCAGATTTCATCCGGATGAAAGGGCATGCGGCGCAACTGATCATCCAATAGCTGATAGGCAGTGCCCCAGCTTGCGTACTGTTGTCTGGCAGTGGGTTCATTGTCGGGTATTGCCAGCTGAATCCTGGGCTTATTCCGGAAAAATGCCTCGACATCCGCCCGGTCAGCCTGCTGGTGGATGTAACGCGCAGTTTGAAGCAGTTTGTGGGCTGTTCTGCCCACGAGTCTGCTCTGAAAATAGCCTTTGGGATCGACCTCCCTGACAACCGCCAGGATAGAATCAGGGGTAGCTGATGGAGCGCCTGCAGCAGCCACCATCCCTGCCATTAGGCCGGTCATATCCCGGGCATAGCCCAAATCGTAAAGGTCCATTTGGTAAGCAACCTCATATGCCTTGTGCGGATCTCCCGGATAGCGCATGCCCACTGCAGGTGCATAAATCATCCCTGCACAAACCATTTCTCCCCCATAAAACGTGTGAAGGGCATCCTGGTACCGGTCCATATCGCCAGCCAACCATGGTCTGGCGACCCGGGCCCATTCGGTCAGCCACTGTGCCTGGCGGAGTTGGTCTTCGTAAGGAGCTGTCTGTACAGATTCCTGGGCACGTAGCCTTTCCAAAGCGGCATCGTGCTCTGTAACAATGACCTGAGCCAAAGCCCTGGCCGGATCGGCGTCTTCAGGACTGGCAAGCACGCGGATCAATAATTTTTTCCATCGTGTGTCGTCGGTTGTGCCACCGGCCGGCAGGTTCCATTTCCAAGTGCCTTCTGCAGAAGGCTCCCTGACCATATCATCCAAGCCAGACACATGCCCGTACTCGGCCTGGATCATATCGCGTGACCACATCTCAGTAGGTGCCCCCATGGCATCACCGATTGCTGTCCCAAGCAAGCTCCCGAAAATCTTGTGAAAAAGTTCTTCCTGACTCATATCTGGCGGAGAAAAAGCCCTTGTAGGCTCATGCCCGGAGGGTACACAGGCCTGAGCCATGATCAGCAAAAAGATTCCTGCACACTTCTGAAAAACAGGTTGCATCCGAGCAAGGTTGATGAAATGAATCAAAAACCTACGGAAATTCTATCAGCGAAAAAATGATCTAGCCTAAAAGGTGCTTCGATATTTCCAGTTGAGCGGAAACTGATGACTCAGCGGATTGCCAGTGGCAATTCTTTCTGCGGTCAGGCGGCCGATTTCTTCAAAATTGTAGGTAAGGCAGGTGATCCCTCCGGCCAGCATGTCTTTCAACGGACTATCATCAAAAGCTACGATGGCCAAATCTTTTCCGGGCGTAACCTCATTGTCGTGACAATAGGTAACCACAGACGCCAGTACATCATCGTCGAGACAAAGCACAACATCCTTTTCCTGGATCTTCCGGTGATCAAACTCCGGCAGCAACTTAAAGGGGTAGGCATGATCCTGACAGAATGCCTGCACTGCATGGTGGATCTCCTGCGGATATCTGAAGTCTTCCGGGAAAATGAGCACTACCCGATTGTAGGAATCAAACTTCTGTGAGGCTGCATGGAGGGCCTGTTTCCAGGCTTCCATTCGGTCAAATGTAAATTGTGATGTTTGCTCGTCAAGTCCTGCCACCTCATGTGTCAGAACAATAAGTCGTTCTGGAGTCACGGAAGCAAAGGCCTTTTTCAGATCATCCTGGTAGGCAAAAAAGTGAGGAATTACGATAAAAAAATCGAAATCGTCCTGGTGCTCCGCCAATGACATATTGAGCATCCGGTAATTATGCTCATACGACAGAGTAGTTAGCAGGGCTTCCGGGAGGTGCCTGTTGAGGGAATGAAATAAATTCCAGCGCATGGAGTCGAGCCTGTCGAAAATCAACAGAATCCTGAGCAGGTTGAGATGTACGGATTCCGAAACGAAAAATCCCTTTCCTGGAACGGACCGAATGATTCCCCTCCGTGACAACTCTTTGTAGGCCTTCTCTACAGTATCTCTGGACAAGTAGCATTCGCTCGAAGCTTCGTTGATCGAGGGAATTTTATCTCCCGGGTTTAGAATGGATCTTCTGATGTCGCGGGAAATCGCATGAATAACTTGTCGATACTTGGGATAGCGACCGTCAAAATCTACCTCACGCAAGTGGGTAACATATCCTGACATACGCTTGTCGGATTGATTGAAGTTTTAGACACAAAATGAAGCAGAGCAGCCGGGTGCTCTGATAAGTAGATCGCTAACGTACCGAGCTCAATGATCTGAAGGAACCGCTCAAGTAGTATAACATCAATAATAGCACTTAGGGCAAAAAAGTGCAAACATTTGCCCACATTAATAAATAACTGACTATCAGTAGTATATAAAATAATAAGTAACGATAAATATAATTGAAAACGTTACCGGAAACGATCAATCAGAGTTGTAGCTGCGAAATCGATTGCAAAAGCTATTAACCAGAGAAAAAACCGTGAAATATAGAAATCAACGCAGGGCAAAGGATTGCCCGGTGTTGCGGGTGCAATAGCTCCTTTGATCCGCTATTCATACGTTCTTCTCAGGTAGCAAATCAAAGAGAAAGGATGTGGAAAAATTTCTGAATAAGCTGATAATGAGACCTTTCGTGAGTGACACGACATGTGAAAGCCATGGAGTCCAGCCAACTCCCGCCAAAAAACCCTTGCAATTCATGGAATTTTAAATAGATTGAGAAAGATTGCTACACATACCAAATGCCTTTGGGCTGGAGGAAATTCACTGGACTTAACTACTACTACCCATGAATTTCCCTGCCACTATTGCGGACGATTTCTCACATAAGGGGCCGAAATACGCTAGAATCATTAAGTTGGTTCTGTCTGATATCGATAATCAGGTATTTCGTCCGGGCGACCGCATTCCTTCCATCAAGGAAGCCAGCGAGGAGTTTCTTATTTCCCGCGATACGGTCGAAAAAGCCTACAAAGAGCTGAGCCAGAAAGGAATTCTGATTTCAGTTCCAGGGAAAGGCTACTATGTCAAGGGGCGCTCCTCTGCTTCCAGGCTCAGGGTGATGTCACTCTTGCCCAATATGGACGTTGACCAGCAGCAATTCTATTACCAATTGTTGCATGGACTGGGGAAACAGGCCATTTCTCACCTGTACACCTTTAATCATCAGGAAGCAGATTTCATCGAAACCCTCTCCTACCACCTCGGAGACTACGACTATTATGTCATTTGGCCTGGCAAGACCGGACAGTCGCAGAAAGTCAAAAATCTCCTCAAAAAGATTCCTCAGAATAAACTCATTCTGGTGGAACCCTATCCCAGGCCGGCATCCGTTTCATCCATCACTCAATCTTTGAACAAGGCATGGAAAACAGTTGCTCAGGATCTCAACCGCTTTAAATCCTGGACGCTGGTACTACCCAAAAGCGAATCCGGATTCCAAGAACAGTGGAAAAAGGTCTTTGGATCTGTCGCATCAAAGCAAAATAAAAAGCTGATGTATGAATGTGGGACATCTGCATTGACGATTTCACCGGGACAGCTCTGTTTTGTCTGGGATGATGCCGATCTCTGCAAAGTCCTGCAATCCTGCCGCCAGCAAAACCTGACACCTGGTCGAGACATAGGGATCATCAGTATGAGCGAACACCCACTCAAAACTGCCATGGCCGGGGGTGTGAGTACGCTGGGATTCCAGACCGGGAAATGGGGAGAACAGGCATCCAACCTCATCCTGCAGCAGTCGAAAGAAAACTTTTCCCTTTCTTTGGTCTTTTGTTTGAGAAAAACGACTCGATTTCCTGTTTAGTTGGGTTGTGGCTTGCAGCAGTTGCAGGCTTTATCGGTTCATTTGGGCACCGGCTCTGAATGGCCGCCCCTGATTGTAGTGTTCTCTAAAGTGTGTCAATGATTACCTTTCAACAACCATTGACAGAGAAGTAAGAACGAACAGTCAATGAAGAAGTCCTTCGGTTTTGATTCATTCTGAGAGGAAACGACCTCCCTCACCTTCCAAGAAAAACCGTCCCCCCTCTCACCTCTCCCACTTCCGCGCCAGCGCGAGGCCGTCTGCCACTTCCCCGCAATCATTGCGGGCCAGCACCCGATAATCGCCCGGCTCGCTGAGAACATACTTCGCGCCACTGCTTCCATCGGGCCATTCGATGGTGGAGAGGAATGGCCCCGGTGCAATCACATCACTGGTGCGCAGCACGTAGAAGGTCCCTTCACAAATCAACGTATCCGGCCCCAAGTTCAGCTCCGGCAGGGGCAAGAAGTCCAAGAAGACCTCTTCCATCTTGCAGACAAACTTTGCGGAGGCCCAGGGAATCGCCCAGGATTGGGCTCTCAAGGGCTTGATTTCGTTTTTTTTAGCATTTTCCCCACCTGCTCATGGCAGATCGACTCCACATAGCCCAGCTCCACGACCTGACTCAGCCAGCGGCGCTCTATATCACTCAAATGAATCTGGTATTTTTTGCCTGCCATGACAAGTGGTGACCATTTAGCCAAGAATCCCAAATAAAATCTGTACCATCACGATCTTGACGATCAATCCAAGGGGGAACATGACTGCGTAGCCGAAATTGGGAAGCTGGTTGTTGGCTTTTTCCAGGGCAAAATCAAGGATCGCCGGTTGGTTGGCGACCATGCCTGTGAGGATGCCAAAAGGGATCTTAAACAGTTTGTATCCCACAAAGAGAATGGTAAATGCAGTACCCAGACTCAGAATAGCACCCGCCAGGAAAATCCAGCCGGCTCCGCCGGTTTGAAGGGTCTCCACAAAGGTATGCCCGGATCGGATGCCTACAGATGCCAACAACAAAATGAGGCCAATCTGACGCAATGTAAGATTGGCGCTGTAGGGCAGGGTCCACACGATAGGGCCTGTGCGGCGAAGAGCGCCCAGGCCCAGAGCGACCAGAAGGGGCCCCCCTGCAAAGCCCAACTGAAAAGAGATATCACCCGGTAACGTAAAGGTGATCATGCCCAGCAACAAACCCGCCGCCATCCCCAGCCCAAAGCTGAGCAGATTGATCTGGCTCAAACTCTGGTAAGAATCGCCAAATAGCTCCACCAGCGGCTTCACATCCTGTTTCCGGGCCACAAAACGAATCCTGTCGCCCAGCTCAATGACTGTATCGCCACGTGCCAACAGGTCATTATCGCCTCGCCTGACTCTCGTAATGATGGCCGAAAATCGCTCGGTGAGATTGAGGGAGACAATTCGTTTTCCTGCTACGGCCGGATTGGACACAAACACCCGATGGTGGCTATAGTCAGAGGGATCGCGGGTGATTTCTGTCTCGGCTGTTTTTCCCAAAAAGGCTACAATTTCGGCCAGGTCTTCCTCCCGCCCAACGACAGCTACACAGTCCCCAACCTGGAATTGGGTATCCCAGTTGGAAAGGCTCGTCTGCCCATTTCGTCGCATACGGCCAAAAACCGCAGTCCAGGCATGTTCTCTGACCATGTCTCGGACTGAATGGTTGGTAGCAGATTCATTGGTCACCTCCACCGTCGTGTTGTCGATGGATGAGTCGATCGGATATTGATGCCTGAGGCGGTGGGCTTCTTCTTTGTAGCGAATTTTTAACCATGCCTGCATCAGGGCAATTCCGATCATCCCCCCCAGCACCCCCATGGGGTAGGTGATGGAGTAGCCGACTACCGCCGCTTCAGAAATCCCGTTCTGCTGGGCTTCGGGAAGGGTTTTCTGAATAGAATCCAACACTCCGGCTAGGGCGGCTGTGTTGGTGGAGCTTCCGGCAAACAGGCCAGCTGTGGTTGCTCCGGAAAAATCAAACAGGAAATGAAGCCCCACAGCATACACACCTGAAATTAGAATCATGAGAAAGACGAAGGGAAGCTCTCCTTTCTGCGATTTTCCAGTCAAGGCAGCCATGAATCCAGGTCCACTGCTCAGCCCGATGGTGTAAACAAAAATGCTCAGGCCCAGAAAGAAGACTACATTGGGAATCTGAAGGGATTCGTCCAGGGCACCGAAAAAGAGCCCCACAAACAGGACAGCTGCCACTCCCAGCTTCGAGTCAAAGACCGATATACTCCCAACCCCGTAGCCGAGACCGGCAACGACGAACAGCAATAACAGCGCATTTTCACTCAGCAATTCTATCATAGGCGCAATTGTCCGGAGCAGCAGCGAAAGTAATCCTTACCCGAACAATATGCATCAGCGCAGGTCAATTCTCCGGAAGTCACGACCGATCAGGATCTCGGTGGTATTGTTGGAGTATCTGATTTCGGTGACATCCGAATCAACCAAGCACTCTTGTGGAGTGAATGGCAAGCCGTGGAGAATGATTTTATACTGCTGATAATCAGGCTGATAGTCTCCCATTTGGCGCTGGGCCAGAGACAAACCCTGTAGGCTACCATGCACCGAAAACACATGCTGTCGAAACTGACCATCGGCGTAACCATAACCTTCTCCCTCGTCAGTGTACAGCACACTTTCCTGGTGACCGTCTTTGTAGTACACATCCAGCTCCAGGGTGTGAATAGGTTTCTCTCCGGTATATTGCATGACTGGTGCCACAGGAATCACTGCCCCAGCTTTGACAAACATGGGAATATCATTCAAGGTAACCGCTTCCCAAATTTCCTGCTCCCCTTTGATCATCTGGTCGGTACCAAACCGATACCACTGCCCTTTGGGCAGGTACACGAAGCGACCATCTACCCCGGGATCCATGACTGGAGCCACCAACATGTTGTCACCAAAGCCAAACTCGTCCTGACGATACAGGGTTTCGGGATCATCCTGATCCATAAACGAAAGGGGACGCAGCACGGGGGAGCCTTTCTTCACATATTGCCAGAAGGCCGTGTAGAGATAGGGGAGCAACTGATACCTAAACTCAATGGCTTGTTTAACGGCAGGAGTAACCTCCGATCCAAATGACCAGGGCTCCTGATCTCTGTTTTCGCGGGCCATATTTTGGGCAACTGTTTCCGCATCGATCGCTTCATCGCCTGCATCATTATACCCAATGGAATGAACCCGCATCAGGGGGTGAAAAATGCCCAGTTGCACCCAACGGACAAATAGCTCCCCATCAGGCATGCCATTAAAACCTCCGATATCGGAACCAATATGCGAGAAGCCGGAGATCGCCATACGCTGGCATTGAATATTTGCGATGCGCAGATGCTCCCAGTTGGCGTTGTTGTCACCAGTCCAGGCAGATGCATAGCGCTGACCGCCCGAGTAGGAAGCCCTTGTAATCAGAAACGGACGCTTGGGATAGCCAAACTCCTTGATCCCATCCAATGAAGCCCGGCTCATCTGCATGCCGTACACATTATGGGCCTTTCGATGTGAACAGGGGTGGCCATCGTAGTCGTGGCGCACATCATCGGGAAAGGTTTTGGATTCGGCTTCGAACACTGCCGGTTCGTTCATGTCGTTCCAAAAACCCGCAACATCCATTTTCCTGATGAGATCTTTATAGAGTCCAGCCCACCATTCACGTACATCCGGACGTGTATAATCGGGCCATACGCAGTCTCCAGGCCATACTTTCCCAACCATTAACGGACCATCTGATCTGCGGCAGAATGCATCCATCTCCATTCCTTCCTGAAAGACCCTGTAATCAGGATCAAATTTGATGCCCGGATCAATCATGACGACTGTCTGAAATCCATCTGCTTTGAGCTCCCCGATCATTCTTGCCGGATCGGGAAAGAGATCATTATCCCAGGTAAAGCAGCGGTAGCCATCCATGTAGTCAATATCCAGATAGATAGCATCACAGGGAATCTTTCTCGTCCGAAATTCGTTGGCAATTCTCTTCACTTCCGACTCTGGGTAGTAACTCCACTTACACTGATGAAATCCCAGGGCCCACATCGGAGGCATTTCCGGTCGACCGGTGAGATCAGTATAACGCTCAGCTACATCTATGAGCTCAGGGCCATAGAAGAAATAATAGTTCATTTCCCCCCCATGGGACCAGAAGCTGGTGGCGTCCTCACGCTCTTTGGCAAAATCAAAAAAGGTCTGAAAGGTATTGTCAAAGAAAACCCCGTATGCCCGGCTATCGTGGATGCCAAAATAGAAGGGAATGGCCCGATATAAAGGGTCAGAATGGGATCCGTACCCGAAAGAATCGGTTACCCATTGTTCAAATCGTTGCCCCCTGAGATTGAGCTGGCAGCTCTTGTCACCCAAACCAAAGTAAAACTCGTCGGCTTTGGTTTGCTTACTCATCTGAACGATATCGCTTCCCAGGCGATCTTGTTCCCAATGGAAGCCTTTTTCATCTTCATTGAGCATGTTTCCCTTCCGGTCAAGAATCCGGGTCAGCAGTCCTTCCTTTTCTAGCCTCACCTCAATTTTCGGCGTTTGAATGCGGTAAAACTTTTCGCGTTCGATCACCTTTACCCTGGTGTTCTCAATCTCAAATCTGGGGTCGATGGCATAGCTGAAGTCAGATTCAAAAATGCCATTGGTGGAAAAGCGAAACCGAACCAAATCTTCTCCCAAAATGTGCAGGCGGAGGGACACCTGGTTGTCGCAATCAAATTGGAGAACCTGTTCAGAAACCTCTCTCCATCGGGTCGCTCTGCCGGGAAAGAATTCAGTTTTTTGCTCAATATACGGTAGATGCATAGCAGTCAATATTAATTCTGAATTCAAGATACTCCAAATAAAAAACTATCCACCCCTTAGGAATGTGAGCGGTCATGCTCAGGGAGTCAGTGGTTCGAAATAGAGGCTCAATCAGTTTTTGAGGAATTTTGCCCTGAATTGAAGGTGAAGATAGCAACAGTTCTTTGATGTTGAATGTTTATCCCATCGGATTGGCATCCCGCCACCGACGCAGCTTTTGGAGCGCTTCTTCAAAGTAAGCAGGCAGTTCTGCTTCAAAATCCATTCTTTCTCCTGATTGGGGATGATCCAGGGACAATGTTTTGGCATGCAGGGCCTGTCCCGGAAACAGGCCGAGAATATTCGTCATCATTTGCTGGTATTTTTTGTGTTTGGGCCCCGACACGATGCGATCACCTCCATATTCATGGTCTCCCACCAGCGGATGCCCCACATGCTGCATATGCACCCGAATCTGATGGGTGCGACCGGTTTCCAACTTGCAGGCGATTAAGGTCGCCACACCAAAGCGTTCGACCACGCTGTAATGCGTGACGGCCGACTTCCCGACAGACCCATCCGGGTAGGCCTGAAAGATCTTCCTGTTCTTCCGATTTCTGCCAACATGGGCCACGACTGTTCCTGCATCTTCGGCGACATCTCCCCAGGCCAGAGCCAGATATCTCCGGTCGCTCGTCCGGTCATAGAACTGCTTCGACAGGTGTGCCATGGCAAACTCAGTCTTGGCGATGACCAGAATACCCGTTGTTTCTTTGTCGATTCGGTGAACCAGTCCCGGCCGTGGTTGCTTCTGGGTTCCGCTCCCCTTGGGCAGATGCTCAAGATGATACATCAATCCCTGAACCAGGGTTCCGGTTCGATGACCGATAGCCGGATGCACCACCATGCTGGCCGGCTTATTCACAATCAGAAAGGAATCATCATCGTAGCGTATGTCAAGCTCCATTTTTTCCGCCTCAATCACAGGCACCGGCGGAAAGGGAAGCATAAGTTTGACTTCATCTCCAGGCTTGACCTTGTAAGACACTTTTACCCGCTTGCCATTCACAGAAATAGATCCGGTCATGGAGGCGTTTTTAATTCTGGACCGGCTTGTCTGAGGCAGCTGGTTATTTAGGAACTTATCCACGCGAAGCGTTTTTTGCCCCTCTGAGACATGAAGGGTGTAGTGCTCAAACAAGGATTCATCCTCCTCGCTTTTTTCAAACGCGCGGTAGTCTTCCTGACTGCTGTTGTGACGAATGAACGTCGGTATCTTTTTTTCCCGCCTTCCAGCCATGCCGCAAAAGTAGGAAAATGAGCGCTTACCTGAACAGGGTCACTGTGCCGGATCTGGTAAAGCGGGTTCCATCATTGATCAGGGCATCC
>CAZLKP010000144.1:4917-10468 GCA_964560095.1 uncultured Bacteroidia bacterium | reverse complement strand
TCAGGATGAAAAGCAGGGGGACATTGAAAAGCAGGTGGAACTGGAGATAGGTCATTCGGTTATGGAGTTATTTTCAGTAATGATGTAACACTATCATATCAGAAGAAAAGTATGCAAATAACGTTGTTTGTGCTCTAACCTTTGAAATCGCACGCCATGAATTTGGCATGTCTATAACTATAAGGATATGGTAAAAGGTAATTTCTCTACATCATGAATATCGATCTGGCCATACACCTTAAGGCACTACTTGGAGGGTACCGACGATCCTCGTTTTCTCAGGAAGGTGAGGATTTGCTTCTGGAGCGTTATTTTGAAGCTTACATGGATTGGGCAGAAGCTCGATTTTATGTCGAGGTGGGAGCACATCATCCAATCCGATTTTCGAATACCTATCGCTTCTACCGCTCTGGTTGGCGAGGAATCACCATTGAGCCAAATCCAGCCATGAAGTTAGCTTTCTCTATTCTGAGAAGCAGGGACACGCACCTTACCTGTGCGGTTGACGAAACTAGTGGAGTTGCAAAGTATTACCAGTTCATGGATCCAGCACTAAATACGCTGGACGAGGAAGTTGCTCAGGAACGCCAAAGCAGTGGTCACAGACTTGAGGTATCAGGACAGGTTCCGGTTCAAAGATTGGGGGAAATCCTCGATGAGTGTGGTCAAGCTAACATCTCCTTCATGTCGATAGATGTCGAGGGGAAGGATTTGTCCGTATTGAAATCAAACGATTGGGACCGCTATCGGCCAAAAATTATCGTCGTTGAAAGTTTGACTGAATTTGGCAAGGAGGGTGCATTGGCTGAATTTTTGATTTCAAAAGGCTACGTGAAGGGATCTCAGCTTTTTCACTCGTCATTCTATCACGAGAGGCCGGGCTAGGATTTGGTTGAAATTGTGTGAGCGTCCAAGAGCGGAATAGGAATTGCAATTGATCCCAAAACGAATCAGAAAATTACTCATCTCAATCGGTGGCGGGGATGAGAGAGCCGTTACCAACATGATTTGGCTCGGAGCGGAGCGGAGCATCAGTCTTTTGGGGACGTTTGCTATACTGGTAGTCGTGGCTCAAGTGTACGGACCGGATACATTTGGTTCCTATCAATGGAGCTACTCATTTGTTTTTCTGATTTTTATTCTCAGTCAGCTTGGACTTGGAGGCATTACAGTTCGGGAACTGGTGCGGAATCGTGATCGGGAGGGGGTGATTCTGGGTTCGGTGGCCGTCATTCGCATAATGGGTGTTACGGTCGCGGCCGCAATCACCACACCAGTTGTAGCCTTGGTCAATCCTGAGGGCCCCTTTACTATGATGATGGTGGTTTGCTTTACGGTCGCTGCGTGGTTTCAGTTTTCGGACGTGATTGACTGGTGGTTTCAATCCCGTGTTGAGTCAAGATATGTGGCGATTGCAAAATTTTCCGGATTTATAGCTTCGGCATCAGTGAAGATTGCCATCATTCTCAATGGCTTTGGTGTGCTGGTTCTGGCGTCTGCGACGGTCATCGAGACAGCACTTGCGTTCGCTGTCATGGCACTATTTTACTTCCGGCGCAGGACAGAAAAGGCAATCCGATTTGATTGGAAGACTGCCTGGCACCTGCTGAAGGAAGGGGCACCTTTGATGCTGGCAACGGTCGCTGTGGCTATTTATCACCGCGTTGATCAGTTGATGCTCGGAAAAATGCTCGGGATGGAGGATGTCGGCCATTATTCCTCAGCCGTAATTATCGCGGAGGCGGCATTCTTTATTCCCACGGTGCTGGCAATCTCATATTTCCCGGCCATCATCACAGCGCAAAAAAAAGGAGACGAGATAGATCGTTTGATGGGCCGACTTTATCGGTTGGGTGTGCGTCTGGGCTATATCTTTGCCCTGCCTATTACTCTGACGGCTCCGTGGATTATTATGACAGCCTTCGGAAACGATTATGAAGCAGGCATTCCAGCGTTGCGTTGGCTTGCCTGGACGGGGGTATTTGTTTATCTGGGGTCTCTCCGGGGCCAGTTACTTATTGCCGCTGGATATTCGTATTTTTATCTTATGGCAGTCAGCTTGGGATGCGTGCTTAACGTTTTTCTGAATCTAGTTCTGATTCCAACCTATGGGGGAACCGGGGCGGCGGTGGCATCGTTGATCAGTTATTGGATGGCTGCTCATGGGAGTTCGTTCCTCTTTGCGCCCGTGCGTGCGGATGCGTGGCGAATGACGCGAGCACTTTTTTTAGTGGATGATGTCACACGCATGTGCGCGTATTTTAGAGACAAGGAAAAACGTCATGGCTGACCATTTCTTTAAACTTGCTACCGACCATGCATCCAGTTCGTTTAGTGGCATTTTCTACGCTGATAATCTGGTGTCAGTTCATCACAGGCAATTTTTATCTTAACTGATGCATAACGCTTGCTATGTGGCGTGAAAATCCCGTTTAATATACGATAAATCCCATGAAAAAATGCGCTTTAGATGACGAGGAGATGACGCCGCTGTTTAAGCAGATGGTTCTTGGGAAGTATGAGGCACAGTATTACCGTTGTCCGGCCTGCGGGTTAATTCAGACGGAAGATCCCTATTGGCTGGAGGAAGCTTATGCGGATGCCATCGTGCTGGCGGATACGGGGATCATGCATCGCAACCTGCACGATTTTATTCGCGTTGTTTCCTGTCTATATGCCTTGGGAGTACGGAATGGGACGGTGGTTGATATTGGAGGTGGCTACGGTATATTGACACGTCTATTGAGGGATGCGGGATTCGACGCCCTCTGGAGTGATAAATACTGCCAGAATATTGTGGCCAGAGGATTCGAAGCGGAGTCCGGGGTGGAATCTGCAGAAGTCCTCTGCGCATTCGAGGTAATGGAGCATGTGCATAATCCACTCGAATTTTTTCAGAGTGCCATTGGACGTTACATGCCCCGGCATATTCTGTGCTCCACGGAACTGGTTTCCGGAGTGCCTGATCGGGACTGGTGGTATTACGGGTTCAATGCGGGCCAGCATGTGTCGCTATATTCGGAGCGGGCCATGCACGTTCTAGCGGGTCACTGTGGTATGTGCTATTACCGACTCCCGAGAAATTTACACCTGTTTACGAAATTACCACAAAAGCCAGTCCGGCGGTTTTTACTACAGACCTATTTATTGTATTTCCATGCCGTTTGGGTGCTTTTGCGAATGCGAAAATTTTCCAGAACCGTCCCTGACCATGAGATATTCTCAGGCCGGAGGGATGTGAAAGAGAGAAAATAACATTAACGATGCTTAGAAGATTTCAGGTTAAGAATGAAATACTTTATTCGTTCTATTTTGAAATTCCACTGTCGGTGCGAACTGACTCTAAGGTCAAAGTTGGTTTCCGCTGATACAGCCTCAGGTGCCTTGTATGGTCCGGGTAGTGTATGAATAGTTCTCCACCTTTCTCTGGTGAAGGGGGACAGTGTGTGGGTGGCTCCTGTGCCGAAGCCAATATTACGGATCAGATTTTTTGAGGGAACAATGCAGAGGCCGTCGCGAATGAGACAGTGTGCCCACCAGTGATAGGCCCAACTGTCTAACTGGCCTGTTTCTATCATGGTCAGGATGTCAATTAGCGATTCGGCTTCCGTAACGCTGAGTGTGTTGTTCTGAATACTTTCAATGACGGCACGATCGCTCGTAATGTTTCTCGAGTATTGATTCCAGGCGCGCCGCCAAGTCGCCCAGCCCCAAATCGGACTGTACGACGTGAAGAAGTAGTCGGCATGATTTCGTGGTCGATAGTGAAACTGGTTATAGCCTGCAATCTGGTAGATTCTGGAATCCTGTCGGTAGCGATTCAGCATCTCCTGGCAGAAGGTATAAAATGATGTGTCGGCAACGATGTCATCCTCCAGGATGATGGCCTGTTCCTCATGGTTGAACACCCAGTCCAGCCCACTTGGGATGCTCTGTCCGCAACCCAGGTTGATTTCGGCATAGTGTCTGCGCAGATCGCATGGCCAGTCGATCATACGGTCAATGACAGCGCGTGTCATGGCGCAGGAATTTACGTCACTCGCGTGTTCTTGGCGCGGAGCGTCGGCGATGACATACAGGCGTTCGGGTTTTGCGGCCCGGATGGACTCCATCGTTTTCTCCGTGCAGTCAGGCCGATTGAAAACGAACAGCACCACCGGGGTTTTCAGGGGTTCATTCATGACGCGACCACCCATATTTTGGATTTGATGAGTCGCAGCCAATCATTAAGGGATGCGTCCAGACTGGTTGTCTGAACCAGTTCACGCTCGCCCTTCATGGTTCCGGAGAAGCGACAGGTGATAACTTTGCGCCCGGTAGCGTGTGCGTCCCAATATTTGGATAGGAAAACCGCACCCTGATTATAAGAGGGAGGGGCGGCAAGAAGAGCCTGCTCCTCATTCCAACAGGGAATGACGATGATGATCGAATGGTCCATTACACAAATGTTGCGCAATCACAGGAATTATTCAATCATAACGAACTTTTTGCTGGGAAATATCATGGGTTAATGCGCGTATTTCGGATTTCATCTTGCCATTTCGTGGGCATAGTATTCGCAAACAAATTACTATGCGTATCGGAGTTTCCTTATTCAATTTCAGACCGGGAAAAGTGGGAGGCATCGAAACCTATTATCGCGAACTGATCAGATGGCTGCCGATTTGCGCTGGATCAGCCAATGAAATCATATTTTTTACCGGTTCAGAATTAGCGGATTTGTTCGGACAGGTAGATCATCTGCACATCATAAACCGGTCGCCGTTTCAGTTATCGCTCGACAGAGTGGTTGAGGCTTTTACACCCTGCCGGTGCCTGGAAATAGAGCGGATGATCCAGGAGGCCCGCGTGGATGTGATGTTTTATCCGCACCAGGCCATGTTTCCGATTAATTGCCCGGTACCGTCAGTGGTTACGGTGCATGATTTGCAACATGTGTATTATCCTTCTCATTTCTCGATGCTGGATCGCGCCTACCGTGCAACGGTGTGGAAAAGGAGTCTGTATGCACCAAGCCACCTCATCGCCATATCACGAGTCACGGCGGAGAGTTTAAACACAGCATTTGGCATCAATCCGGATAAGATCAGCGTCGTCCATCATGGGTGCCAGGTGCTGGATGTCTCAGTGGTTCAATCGTGGGTAGGGGAATTCTTCGGTTCCTACTACTATTATCCTGCCGCCAGCTTTCCGCATAAAGGTCACATGGAATTGATCCGGTCATTTGCTCGACTACGCGACAAAGGCAGGCGGCCAGACGGGAAAATTGTTTTTTCCGGAATGAAAACAGGGTACTGGAAAACAATAGAACGCGAAATCATTGAACTTGGCCTGGAGCAGGATGTCATTCATGTCGGATTTGTTTCTTATGAGGACGTGCTCTCACTCTATAAAGGCTCGGAAGCAGTGCTTTTCCCCTCGACCTTTGAGGGCTTTGGAATCCCGGTTTTGGAGGCTGCGCAATTTGAAAAGAAAATTATTTGCTCTGAATTAGAGGTTTTCACCGAGATTGGATTGCAGCACCATGTTGATGTTTCTCTGTGAATCATCC
>CAZLKP010000144.1:4596-4907 GCA_964560095.1 uncultured Bacteroidia bacterium | reverse complement strand
CTGCATTGATTTTTCCGATGATGAGGCTTTGTATGCAGCTCTGCTGGATAGTGCGCCCACCGCGCTGAGCCGGGAGCCGCTCACTTGGCGGGAATCAGTGCAACAAACGCACGACGTTATTGTCAGCGTTGCCCGCCGATAAGCTTACCTGCTGCTACATCACCTTGGGATGCCGCTTTAGGATGATCGCGGCAATATGATTTCTGACCAACCTCGATGGTAGAATATTAAGGGCCAGTGATCCCAGCGCCAGCAGGTCAATCTGTCAGGATGGCTTGATCATGCGCATGGCGGACTAGGGTAGTCCAGGC
>CAZLKP010000144.1:0-4586 GCA_964560095.1 uncultured Bacteroidia bacterium | reverse complement strand
AGTGAACCACTGGAGGGCAGTGAGGCTGGTATGATTTGACCACCTTTTCGATTTCCTGCCGCTTCCATCGATAAACATGATTGGCCACATTGGTGCCGTTGACGCCTCCTCCGTTGGTGGCTGCGGTGGTTTCATATTCGAGACCGAAACCCAACTGGATGGACAGGCGGGTGGCTAGAATATCCTGGCCGTCCATCATCACAACGGCAGAATAGTCACCCGGATCATCTCACAAAGAACCAGATGGAGTCTGGCGCAATGATGAAGTCCAGCGTGACTGAGCACGACATCGAAGCTGTTATCCTCCTCCTGAATGTTCTCTGCATTGTGTTCGACGTAGCACTCCTCTGGAACCCCGTCGGGGCTATCTCCCAGATTGCTGATTACGATATGACTAAAGCCCCCAGGTGCACTCCGAAGGCACTTGTAATCTTTCTCGCCGCCACAGACTGCCAGCACGGACTGCCGGTGGTCCGGGTCGATCCGTTCCGAAAGACATTTCATACAGTGATGATAAAACTGTGCCGAAGCCTGCCGTTGTTCGATTTTGGCAATCCAATTCAGGTTGTTTTGCATTTGTGTGTTGCTTGTTTTGTCGATGAAAATTCTAACTTCGGTATTTTCACATATCAATTGCCGCGAAGTTTCCGTAAATTGATTTGATAGCATAGTAAGGAGCCAGCTTTAGTTGTACTTCATTGACAGGCGGGATAAGATTGGTCAAGTAATGGCGTAGTTTGAAACAGGATATGTATTCGCATTCTGGTTTGAACTTGCGCTTCGCAGGTCTTTTGGGTAACTCAGTTCCATGTCAGCAACTGGAAGCCGAGAGACTATTTCTCTAAAGTTAATATCCGGACTTCTGGTGCTGGTGGCTATGACGGGACTGCTGTTGATTGTGACAATCAACAATTTCTACCCTTTTGATCCAACCAGGAGCAGTGTATTTTTTCTTTTTACAGCACGTTATGAGATTATTTTTGTCGGGCTGTTAAGCATTAGCGCTTTGCTTATTCCTGTTTGTGGAAAGTTAAGTTGGGAAAAAATAAATTTTCCCTGGAAAAACCGTCCAGGGCGCTGGGCATGGTTACTTTCGCTCGGAGTGACGGGTTTCTGTGCGATGGGGACATTTCTGTTTTATCAGCGCTTCCCGCTCTGCATGGATGAATTTTGGATGCAATTGGGAGCGAAGGGATTTGCGGGAGGATTGGCTAAAATTCCTCTGCCTGAGAATCTCCATCCTTATGCGGAGGCAGTAGTGGCACATATGGGGTTAATTGGAGATGCTGGATCCTGGCAGGCCTCTAATTATTTGCCCACTTATGCGATGATTCTGGCTGTTTTCTATCGACTGGGTTTGGAATGGATTTTCAATCCTCTGTGTGCGGGGTTGACAGTGTGGTTGAGCTACTGGGTGGCGGGGTTGATCTGGCCGAAAGATCGGCAGGCTCCTCTGGTAGCGGCCGTTTTTACGGCGTTCAGTTGCCAGTATTTGATTGTCGGCATGAGCTTGTATGCGATGGCAGCCTACCCTCCGTTGCATCTTCTTTGGCTGGGGCTTTATCTCAAGCGTTATTATTGGGCTTTACCGCTGCTGGGGATAATCATCATGGGTATCCATCAGCCGGTGGTTCATGCGTTGCTGATCTGGCCTTTTCTACTGAGAATGATGAGGCGGCGTGAGTGGAAGGCCTGGAGCTATCTGGTGCTGATGTATGGGTTGAGTAGTATATTCTGGTTTTTCTGGATATCGCATATGCAACCCGAGACGGATTTTGCGCAGGTTCCGTCACGTTTTTTTCATTTTCTACCGATTACCTTGCCATACCGGATATTGGAAGTGCTGCATATATTCAATTGGAACATGCTTTTATGCGCACCACTTTTTTTGCTAGCCCTACGGTTACTGCGTTTTTTTGATGATACGATGCGTGATCTCGCCTATGGCTTGGGAGGAGTTCTGCTATTTTATTCATTTTTTCTGTTTACACAGGGTCATGGATGGGGAGGTCGTTATTTTCATCCCAATTTGCCAGCTTTTATATTCTTGTCTGTGGCTGCCTGGAGGCTTTTAAAGGAGGATATCGGCAAGCAAGTGGCCTGGAATTTGGTTTTCTATGCGATCTCCGTGGCCGTTCTTATTCAACTTCCGGCACGCTGCTGGCAGGTGTCAGATTTTATCACTCCCTACCGCAAGGGGGCTGAATTGATCAGATCGTATCAAACTGATTATGTGATTGCTGATACCAGGGGAATATATTACGGCGTTGATCTGATCCGAAATGATCCCTATCTGGTAGAGAAGCCAATAGTTTTTAATAAGTATTACATGGATCCGGAGGATATTGAGGTGTTGAGGCAGCGGGGTACGGTCGCAGAAGTCGGCTTCGAGGAATTGCGCGAATTGGGTTTAATGGAGGCACTTCCAATTCCGGCCCGGATGTTGGACGCGTCTGAGGATGATAAGCCCTCGATGTCCAAGTGATCAAGGCGGATTGCTTTAACTTTCCAGTTTCCGTGCCTTGAGACGCAATCAGGCAGAACGGAACAAGAAGTAGATGCCTCCTCCGGCTGACTCAGGAATTCATTCTATTATGTATCAACTGACACCATTCGTTGAGCGGAGATTCTAAATCTGACACAGCGGCCAGATCAAGTTCAGCTTTCATAGCACCGCTGAATCCACTGGTTAAGATTGTTCGTCCGGTGGCGCGGGCATTCCAGAATTTCGAGGGAAAGAGTGCTCCTTGAATGCGGGGATGAGCGGCTACCAGGTGTGCTTCCGCACTCCAGAGTAATTCCACCAATTCATTCTCATCAGCCGGATGGGGCCCGACCTCAATGGAACTGGGTAGCCGCCGCATTCCGGGCCCGTCTCCGCGCACCATGATGGAGTACCCGTCTTCATGAAGTTCCCGGCAGCGCTTGAGAAAGGATGGGAGGCAATGACCATAACCGAGGTTACCCAGATACAAAGCTCTTTTGGGAATAAAGGGTTTTTCTGCTCCTATAGAAAGAGTCGGCCAATTTCGAATAACGACGGAATTTTCCCCGGAATAATCAAGGTTGGAACTAATTTTGACGACAACGGACCATTTTTTTAAGTGGTGGTGCCACCAGTGGTGCAGGATGCGGCGCAACGGATGAGGGCAATGCAGTCCGGCCACAAGTTCAGGATAATAATCCTGAAGCCAATAGACCGGGATGGCCTGCTTTTGACGGATTGAGGTGGCTAGATGCAAGGTAAGGGGTGGTGCTGAAGTCACCAGAACCAGATCGCCGGATTCCACCTGAGCAGAGATGTAATTTTCGAATATTCGGAAAATGGAACCGTAACCCCTGGCAGTTGAGATCAAGTTGCCGCGTTGGCCGCAGAAGTGATCCAGATAGATCAGCTCGGCTTCCAGACGGGGGCGGGAAGTTTTCCGGTAGGAGCCTTTACCACCGACCCGGACAACAGATATTCCCGTCTGGTGCAGGGCATCGGCCAACTGGTCGGCGTAGATTCCGGTAGGGGCTCCATCCGGCCAGATAAATTCGCTGAGTATATGGCAGCGGGGCATGAGACTCAGCGGAAGCGGCGGATTGTCAATTGATGCGCTTCCCGGGCATGGCGTAATGTTGACTCAAGGATGATGCCGGTTTGCATCGTAAAAAGGGAAATGATCATAAAGCTGGCTGCCAGGACGGCCAAAGGAAAGCGGCCTACGTACCCGGTGTTCAGATATTCCTGAATGGGAAGCACACCGGCAATAAGAGACGCGGAGAAGAACGTCAGGGAGATAACACCGAAAAAAACCAGCGGACGGTAGTCGCGGAATAAAAGGATCAGAACTAGAAGAATGCGTAACCCATCCCGGACTGTGCGGAGCTTCGAGGCGGTTCCATCGGCGCGTTCCCGGAAGGGAATGGTGATCTCCGCAATCTGCATCTGCTTTTCCACTGCTTGAATGGAAAGTTCCATTTCTAATCCGAAGCCGCGGGAGAGAATGGGCATGTTTTTATAGAAGCGCCTGGACATGAGGCGCAGGCCGGAAAATATATCCTGAGGTTGGTAGCCGAAGACGAGTGAAAATCCGAGTGCAAAAGCGCGGGTGCCGGTCTGGTGCAAAGGACGGAAGGCCAGACCATCCGAGTCCGGCGTACGAATGCCAGTGATCATATCTCCTCCGTTTTTATGGTAGTGATTGAGCAGGAGGCGTGCCCCGGAAGCAGGATAGCTACCGTCACCGTCCGTCATAATAACAAGATCGGAATCGATGCTTTCAAATGCGGTGGCTACAGCTCGGGCTTTACCGGGGCGGGGTTCCTGAATGACTCTGGCACCTGCTTCCAGCGCGACGGCTCCACACTGATCCGTCGATCCGTTGTCGATAACCAGGATATCCGATTCAGGAAAAGTCTCCCGGTAGTCTTCTATGACCGATGCAATAGCCGCCTCTTCATTCAGGCAGGGAATGACAATCGTGAGCGATTGATTCATGAGTCAGGGTAAATTTAATTTGGCTGCCAAGTTTTCGGCTAATCATCGTTGATTGCCTTGAGGACGATATAGCGATAGACGCCGCCTTGCCAGACGTAAAGGC
>CAZLKP010000143.1:663-10542 GCA_964560095.1 uncultured Bacteroidia bacterium | reverse complement strand
GGCACTGCTGATCACCCGCGGCCTCGCGGAGATGGCCACCATCGGCAAGGCGATGGGTGCAGACCCCAAATCCTTCCTGGGGCTCGCCGGCATCGGCGACCTCGTTGCCACCTGCTCCAGCCCCAAAAGTCGCAACTACACCGTCGGCTACCGTCTCGGAAAAGGAGAAAAACTTCCGGACATTCTGGAAACGATGGAAGAAACCGCCGAAGGCGTCAAAACCGTCGCCCTGGTCAAGGCATTGGCGGCCTACTACAAATTTCCTTGCCCCATTACCCAGGCCCTCTACCGAACCCTGTACGAAGACCTAGACCTGGACCGCGGCCTCACCCTGCTGATGGAACACCCTTTTCGGGAAGACGTGGAGTTTTTGTAAAGGAAAGTCACATTTCAGACTGGAGATGGGGAGAAAGGACACTCCCCCAAAAAGACACTTTCCCACACCAGACTGAGCCCCAACTGGACATGATCCGGGAATCCGACCATCTCTACCGACTACCCCAGGCCGGAGCAAATTCGAGCTGGGTGCTCTTGAAAGAGGACTTCGGTGGCTTGTAGGACACCTTGAGGTCTTTGAGCTGGTCAAATTCACCCTGAATCTGGGCAAACACGTCTTGGTGGTGATTGTATCCCAGGTCCTGCTCTAGATGGGCAGAAATCATGGACAGAATCTGCCAGCTGGGGAGAACGTCAAAAATATTCTCCAGGCTTCTCCAGCGATCCACGGCCACAGCGCCTTTGTCGAGGCGGGACTTGGGCAGCTGCATCCACTGCTCAGGAGTCATGCGCTTGATCTGCTTGGCGAGCGTCGAAACCTGCGGAATGCCCTTGTGGTTGATGTAGGTTCCTTCGCCTTCGATGTCGATCGCTGCGGGCAGGACAAAATCAAAGGATTGATGCGCTTCCTGCATGTGGGTCGCATGGGCGATCACGGGATGCCCGGCAAAGGCGTCGGCAGTGGTTCCGAAGGCATAGCGATTTTCTAAGCTGTACACGAGGGCCCCTTTGTGCTGGCTCAGCAGATCCTTGAGTTGATCGGCAGAAACAGCCTGAAAACCCAGTAATTCGCATGCTGCGGCATTGGCCGTACGGTCATCCTGTATGAGCCAGCCATCACCATGACCTTCTTCAGTATGCGGCACGTAGTAGATGTCTCTCACACCGAGACAAGCGGCAAACTGCTTCAGGGCATAGTTACTCTCCAGCGATTCGTAAGGCGAACCAAAGAAGACATACCCCCCGCTATGCTGCTTGATTGTCTCTGCCACCTGCTTCAGTCCATCCTCAAAATCGACGGGCATATCGCCTTTAAGTTTCACGCCTGAAGCCCTGCCTTCATTGTAGTAATCGATATTGAGCCGATGGGCATCAGGCATCCAATAATCGTTGATATCCTGGTTGGCACGGGGGGTGAGCCGCAGCACCTTGTTATCACGGACCCAAACATAGACGTTGGTTCCGGTGCTATCGTTCATATCGATGGCCGGAGCGTGGGCCATTTCCCAGACCCGTGCCTTGAACCGATGCTGCTTGCTGGTGAGCGCACCTACCGGACAAATGTCGATGGTATTCATCGAGTAGGGATCGTCGAACACTTCTCCGGGGGCGGTTGAAGGACAATTCTTGTCTCCCCGACCAATGATGGACAGCTGGCTGGTCCCGGAAATTTCTTCGGTGAAGCGGGTGCAGCGCGTGCAATTGATGCAGCGTTCTTCGTCAAGCACGACATGAGGGCCGAGGTCCACGTGCTTGTTTTTGTGCTGCTTCTTCACCTCAAAGCGGCTACCTTCAGGCCCATACTTGTAGGTCCAGATCTGTAGCGGACACTCTCCTGCCTGATCGCAGATCGGGCAATCAAGCGGGTGATTGGCCAACATGTATTCGAGCACGCCCCGCTGGGCTTCCTTAATCAGGGTTGAGCTGCGATGGGTTTTGACAAACATTTTGTCTCCCATCGGCGTATTACAGGCCGTATTGGGCTTTCGACCCCACATGATTACTGGATTTCCCTCTTCGTCATGCTGGAACTCCCCCGTCGCACGGTCTTTTGCATGAAACCCCACTTCGACCAGGCACATCCGGCAGTTGGTCGGGATGCTCATGGCCGGGTGATAGCAGAAATAAGGGATCTCAATTCCGTGGTCGAGCGCAAACTGCAGGAGCATGTGTTTGCCTTCGAATTCTATAGCTTTGCCGTCGATCGTTACTGTGGGCATAAACCTTGCGATAATGGCGGTTGGTATTCCTCTTTAAAAATGCACCAGAAAGTTAGGGATTTCATTGCAAATTGTCTGGTGCTCGTCAGAATAAATCCACTTCGGTGAATAGCTTTCCTCTCCACATCCTGTCATTTGACATTCCTTTCCCCCCAACTTATGGCGGAGTGATGGATGTATTCTACAAAATGCAGGCACTAAAGGAGCAGGGAATCCAGATTATCCTTCATGCATTTCAGTATAACCGCGAGCCGGCGGAAGAGTTATGGGATGTCTGTGAGGAAATCCACTATTACGCCAGAAAGTCTATCGGGCAATCTCTCCCCATTGGTAAGCCTCACATCGTCAAATCACGCCAGCACCCAGATCTCCTCAATCGTCTGTTCCAGGATGACATCCCAGTTTTTTTTGAAGGACTCCACACCACTTCTTATCTCGCTATACCGGACATGGCGCGCCGCAAAAAGCTTGTCCGGATGCACAATGTGGAGTGGGATTACTACCATCAGCTGGCGCTTCAGGAACGCAATCCCATGCACCGCCAGTATTACACAGCCGAGAGCCGCCTGCTCAAAAGCTATGAGCAGGTACTGGAACACGCCGATCATATTCTGCCCATCTCTCCGCCCGACACGGCCTACTATCAGGACCGATTCGAAGGTGTCGAATATCTTCCTGCGTTTCACCCCTACAACCGGGTAGAAACAGCTATGGGTCGGGGGACTTACTGCCTCTATCATGGAAACCTGCAGGTGATCGAAAACGAGCAGGCTATTTTTTATCTGATCCGGGATGTATTTGCTCATCTCGATATCCCGCTGATCATTGCCGGCAATCATCCGGGCGAATCCCTGATCCGGCTCATCAGTGCGTATGACCACATCACCCTGGCGCATGATCCCGATGAAACCCAAATGCGTGAGCTTCTGGCTGAAGCGCATATTCACGTATTGCCAACCTTTCAAGCCACGGGCATCAAGCTCAAATTGCTCACGAGCCTGCATCAGGGCAGGTTTGTATTGGTCAACGAGCCGATGGTGCGGGGCACCGGGCTCGAGCTGGCCGTAGAGATATGCCGTTCGTCAGAAGAATTCCGGGCCATGATTCGCCAGTTGTGGGAAACGCCCTTTTCGGCCATTGACATCGCTCAGCGCGAAGCCTCCCTCGGCAACACTTTTTCCAACGTAAGGAATGCCGAAAAACTGGTCGAAATCATCCGCAGATAAAAAAATTCCGGAACCGCAGGGACCCTGGAACTTCTGACACTGACCAAATCGTGGGTCAAGGCGGAAGAGATGCGACACGTAGGAAAGCAGATTCTGCTCCGATGATCTTACTGATGGGCCATCAGCCAAGCAGACGATGGTTTACTCCGGAGCGGAAAAGAGTGGCAAGGCTGGAAACTCAACCGATTCCATTGGTTCCTCCTGAGCTGGCTCTTCGGGAAGTACCAGTACTATGTTAAGTGAATCCATCCTGTTCATCCAGGGGAGCATATTCTGGGCAGCTGTGGGGTTTCTCCTCGCTTACAATATGCTGCTACTTCTGGCCTCAGCCCTGATATTGCTGGGCATTGCCATCGTGCTTTTGGGGCAACCTGCATTTGCCCCTTCCCCTCGGAAGGTATAACTTCCGAAAATTCATTTCGCTCATGAGCTATGCGCGGGCCCGGACGCGGGCTGGTTTTCTCGGAATTCTCGGCTGGTCCCTCCTGCTGATCCTAGCCCTGTTGCTTTGGCCGCAGGCGAGCTGGCTGGCCAATGTGCCTGCATGGTCCTGGGCAGGCATCATCGCAGGGATTCATTTCCTTATTTCTTTACCCTTTGATATTTTGGGTGGCAATGTGCTCGCCAACCGACATCAGCAATATCGGCTCACACTCAACACCTGGTGGGGGCCGTGGATTCGTGCCTCGCTGATTCAGTTCGCGCTGTATTTCGGACTGGGATTATGGCTGCTCATGCTGGGGAAAAATCTCGGACTGGCAGGGAGCATCGGGGGCATGGCACTGGCCATGATTTTGCTGGCTGGATTGCAAATCTGGGTGGCAAGGGCTACGGTCAAATGGGAATCTTTTTTTGACAACCATAAGGGAAAACTGGTCATTTATCTCGAAAACCAGGACCCGGGCTTTACCGGTGGCATTTCCGGCATACCGGGCATGGAAGTGTTTGTCCTGCCCAATCAGTGGCGGAAAGAGATGTCGGACAAAATGCTAACGGTCATGAAAGGCCGGCGACACGGCGCCATTCAAACATTGGCCCATGCCAGAGGCTTTCTGGCTGCATTTCTCTGGAACCTAATCGCTTTTACCATTGCGATCCTGTTCACCCCGGGAGGCACCTCTAGCGGTGAGGGGCTATTCCAGACTGTGGTGCTGTTTTCCCTGATCCAATTGGTTCCGGGGCAGGCCATTCTTGGCTGGATGACCCGAAGAGCAGTCTGGGAGATCGATCGATGGATTTTCTACCGCGGAGGGGATGCAGATGTGCTCAGGCAATCATTTCGGAGTACCATCATTCCTGAAGAAAAACCGGGGGAATCGTCCCCTTTGGCCAAAGTATTCACACCGGTGCCCGGACCCGAAAGCAGAGCTGAAGCCATTGCTGCCCAGAAAGATGTGAAAGGCGCATATATGGCTGCAAGATTAACTATGTACCTCTCCTGGGCTGGCCTCCAGCTCTTTTCCAGAATGCTTCCTTCCGTGATGGGCCGACCAGAACGCTGGGTGTTTCTGCCTGGCGATTAACAATGTCCAGTAGGGGCACGAATCGTGCCTCCCTTGGTGTGTGCTTGGGCTCTCTCTACAACGTTGTTCAAATTTATCCTCTGGGAACCGGATCAGAAAACAGGTCTCTGTTCGCTTCTTCCGGGTGCATGTACGTGTATTCCCGAATGATCTCCACCACTTCAATGGGATGATCCGTAGCCAAAATTTGAATGCCAGCTTCCCTGGCTTCCATATATCCGGATTCATCCCCTTCCCGCCATTGCACATCAGCCTCATACATGGTTCCCAGAATCGAAGGAATGTTTCTGCTTTGTAAAAAGTGATAAAATGTCGGATCAGATAACCTGGTACCTGTAAATGCCACGCAGTTCTCCGGCGGAATTCCTGCCCCCTCGTGCGCCAACACATCCTTCCTCTCAGGCATGCTTACAGACATCACCAGATCCGGAGCCATTTTGAATATCTCTTCGGCCTCTTCGAGATTATAGCAGATGATCAATGCATAATCTTCTGCCTCGTGGGCGCGAATCGCATCAATGATGAGTTCCGGAGGGACACCGTATTTCAGATCCAGGGCCAGAATGGTTTTCTCGTCTGCCCATCTCAGCACCTTGTCCAGCGTCGGGATCCGATAACGGGTCACCTGATCGTAATCATCCACAAGGCGAAGCCGCCTCAAATCCTTCCACTGGTAGGAGGCAGCAAGCCCTTTGCCTGTGCTGGTACGATTGAGTTCGTCATCATGGAATAAAAACAACACCGAATCGCGCGACATCTGCACATCTACTTCCAGCACAGCAGGAACATGCCTCATCACGTGCCGAAACACGGCCATGGAGTTTTCGGGCTTACCGACATAAAACCGTCCGCCCCGGTGAGCGCTCACCAGGGGAAGATTAGGATTCTCTGCAGACAAATATTGAGGGAGATTGTCGTCACCTACCGTTAAGTAGGTAGAACGGCAACCGAGTAGCGTGATGCAGAGCATCAGCAAGCAATAGTGCGGTTTCATTTGGGAAAGATTCTGGAGGAACTAATTCAAAGAAAACAGAAAATACAAAGAGCCGGTCAACAGGACCGGCTCAATAATTTTAACCTATCAAACTTTCCTTGCTATTGAAAGAGATATCTCACCCCGACCTGCATTTGCCAGCGGGAAGACTGGATGCCACTGTCGTCGATGTTGTCTTTTGGGAAATCGTCAGATACTTCAGGGAACGTGAACTCAGGGGTCGTTCCATCGGCCTGGAAGCCTTCAAAATCGATCAATTGGTACGCGCCAAAGCCCCCAACGAAGTAGCGACGGCCCCAGTTAGAGTTCAACATATTCGTGAAGTTGAACACATCCAGGGTCAACTGTAGGGTATGTTCCTTCCCTCCGGCATTCAGGGTGAAGTCCTGAACCAATTTCAGGTCGATCACATTGGAGAAAGGTGCACGATTGCTGTTTCGCTCTACGTACTGACCACGACGTTCGCTCAGGTAAGGATCGCTCTCAATGAAAGCATCCAGTTCAGACCACTGCTGGGCACCTGTGCGGTTTCCATCGTCCACCAGGATGATATCGTTTTGGTCCACAGGCACATACAACAGTTGATACTCACGTGAATCCTCGTTTGTTAGACGGCCTCCGTCGTTGTAGGTATAACTGTAAGGCTGACCGGAAATCCCTTCGTAGAAGATGGAAATGGTCGTACCGATATTTGGGGTCCAATCCTGACGATAGCTCAGTCCAGCAATCACGCGATGCCCCTGGGAAAAATCAGAACGGCTAAGCTGCTGGTCAAAGTTTTTCCCACCCACTGTAGGCAGACCGCGCCACTGGGAACTGTTCTGAGAGGATGTTCCATCAAATACGGTAAAAGCATCTCCAAAGGAATAAGCAACAATTCCACTGATTCCATTCTGGAACGGCTTGGTCAGAGTAATTGATCCATTCCATGCATACCCTTCATTGGTGTTGTAGGCAAGCAGGACACGGCTATAGGTATCATCTATCTCATCGCGACGGTCGTAGATCGGACGGTCATCACCTGTTCCTGTCAGATTCTGAGTACTTGGCTTGAGATTCAGATTCTGATAAGCAACGTTGTTCAGCGTTTTGTTAAAGATGAAATCAACGTTCATCACAATGCCACCTGGAAGCCTCTGGTCAAGTGCCAGATTGAACTTGGCTACTTGAGGCACTTTGAAATCTTCTGCGAAGAGGTCGATCTGACCCGAAGGATCGCCAGCACCAGCGGCTACCCGTTGTGGCTGATTGTTCCACTGCGGATTCAGGACACCGTTCCAGTCGCGGAACCATCCTGAGGTGGGGCTTGTCGTGAAATCTCCCCCTACGGTCACACCGTTATTATTAAAGGCACCACCCGGCCATACCAGCGGCAAACGCGAAGTAAAGATCCCAGCTCCACCACGAAGAATAGTGGACATGTCTCCTTTTACGTCCCAGCGGAAGCCAAGGCGAGGAGAGATCAGAAATTGAGGATCAATGAACTGACCCGTGCGGGCACCACGAAGATCGTATCCAAAGCCCTCAATCAGCGGAATGGCTCGCTCGTTAAAATCAGGATTCTCAGCGGGAGACCCAAAATAGACAGGTACATCTACCCGGATACCAGGCGTCAGGGTGAGGTTCGGGCCTACCTGCCAGTCGTCTTGGACATACACCCCGAACTGCGCACCAGAGAACACAGATGCAGCCTCAGAACCGTCGCCGGTGATATCATCCAGGAGGGAATAGCTACGGTAAAATTCCGTTGCAGGCTGGTCATTCAAGAATTGAGACAGGCTATCATACTCATAGACACCATAATTCTGACGAATAAAGAGGTTATACACGTCAAAGAATTCGTTGTGTGTACCAAATGTAATGGCGTGATCACCACTGTAGAGCGTCAGGTTGTCTGTGATGGTAATGACATTCTGATCCAAAGCGTTAGCTGTCGAAAACTGCTCAGAACCGAAGCTGATCTGACCAGAACCATCCTGGATGATCACATAAGGAAAGTAATTAGGGTTATCATCCTCATCACGAATTTCCTCTCCTTGATAAGGATCGCGATCGTCCCGAACCAGCGTTACTCCGACTTTCAGGTTGTTGGACAGCTTACTGCTGAAAGTAGAGCTCAGTTCCAGAGCAGTAGAATGGGTCTCGGAGTTGAAGTATTCTGATGAATTCAGTAAGCGAAGCCCGCGATTGCTGGAACGAACGCCTTCGAGATTACGGGCACCAACGTATCCGTGACGAATTCTCAAGGTGTTATTCTGGTTGATATTCCAGTCAATCTTTGCAGTGATCTTATCGGAATCCAGAGAGGTGAAGTTGTCGGTAAATGTACCAGGCTCATATCCAAAACCGTTGAGCTTGGTCACGAGCTGATTCAGGTCAGCGTCAGTCGCATCTCCTTGATAGTCGGCAAAATTGAAAGGCTGAGGAATCACATCACGCTGAATCTCAGCATTCACGAAGAAAAACAACTTGTTCTTGATCAGAGGTCCTCCTACACGGAAACCGCTGGTCACGGCCGTGAAATCTGGAAGCCTTACCTGCTCAACGTTTTCATTGTCAGTCGGAGTGAGTCCTGCAAAAGCCTGATTTCGGTAAAATCCGTAAACGGAAGCCTCCAGGTTGTTGGAACCAGAGCGGGTTACTGCATTGATCGCCCCACCTGCAAATCCACCAACTCGCACATCAAATGGGGCCAGAGCTACCTGGAATTCTTCCACAGCATCCAGAGCAATGGGAGATACGCCTGTTTGACCACCATTGGTGCCCGACCCGGCCAGACCAAACACATCATTGTTTACGGCACCATCGATATAAATGGCGTTGTAGCGGTTGTTCATTCCGTTCAATGAAATGGAGAATCCGTCTCCCCCTTCACGAACAGTTGCCTGAGGAGTCAATCGAACGAAGTCACCGATGGAACGGGAAACAGTAGGCAGAGAGTTGATCTGCTCTACGCCAACACGGGTTTCTGCCCCTGTACGCTCTCCGGACAGAATTCCAGTGGTAGAGGTAATCTCTACTTCATCAAGCATCAACTCAGCCTCAGACATTTCCAGTGTCAGTCGGTATGTCTGCCCGAGTTGCAGGTAAATGCCTTCTGCGCGGGAAGCTTTATATCCGACATACGTGGCAGAAATGGTATATGGACCACCTACGCGGGTGTTTGGTAGGTTAAACCGGCCTTCTGCCCTTGAAATCGTGCCGTACTTAGTACCGGTAGGATTATGGAGCGCAACGACGGTAGCACCTTCCAAAGGCTCCCCATCTTCTGTCATAACCACTCCGCTGAATGAGCCTGAAGTAACCCCCTGGCCTAGTGCTGATGCACCAACTCCCAGGATGGATACCAGAGTCATAACCAATGGCAAAAATTTAGCTCTCATCGAATCAGTAATTAGTTTGAGCAATGGATAATTGTGTTAAAAATCTGACGCAATTTATTGTTGTCAATATTATCATTTGTTAAGCGACCATGAAGTTTTGATGATGCGATTCCATCACATGTAGCAAGCCTGTAGAAAACCTGAAATTATTGCTAATTTTATTTGCTTTTTTAAGGTAAATACGAGAGCTTTATCCTATTAATAATAGTACAGATGTTTAATTTCTACTCTTTCAATTCTGATTATCAATACCTTAGCCAACATGGTTCCGAGCAATCCAGGCTGCGTATTCTGGACCCTGCTCCTTACCATCCCGGACAATATTGCCCGGTAATTTCAAAGGATAGGCAAGGATATCGTTGTCAGTATGTTCGATGGGGAAACGACGGGGTTCACCATATTTATCATAAGCACGCGTTCCACCCTGTTCCTATCGGCCATCATAATCCCATCAAGCAGGCGTGCCGCAGATACCTCATTCCTGCAAGTGCCTTTTATTTTTCTACACCTGACAATCGTTCATGGAGATGTAACCTG
>CAZLKP010000143.1:0-653 GCA_964560095.1 uncultured Bacteroidia bacterium | reverse complement strand
TAACCTGGGATCAGAAATGGCCTTCTGCTTCGCGGCGATTGGGTATGAACTTGTCAATGCCCGTGGAGAAACGTCAAAGCATGCCGCTATCCTGACCTCTACTGCAGAAGGCAGATTCCGCGACTTTCATGGGCTTATGCCCATTGTTATTCCTCGGTCCTATGAACAAGCATGGCTTAACACGCAAACTCCCCGAGAAAATCTTCAAAAATGCCTGAACCAAACCAGCCGCCTCCCCTTCTCCATCCATGAAGTTCAATATCTCCAAGAACAGGACCAGCAATGGTCTGAACTCGCAGCCTGATCAGCCTCCCGGCTGATACAATGGTTCTCGAGCGGGCGACCCAAGAGGTCGCCTGTTTTTATTGATAGAAAAGCCGAAAAAGCAGGGTAGAAAAAACAACCTGCGCTACCCACACGCCGAGGCAATCCCTGCTGAGACATTCTCCCCTGTGACCTTTGCCTTTCGACCAACAAAAAACCGAAGACTCGGTCTCCCCGGATCTTCGGTTTTCTTTTTTTCCCGCTGGTACTCACCGGGTCCTACACACACCAGCGCCTCCGGTCTCGCCTCTTCCGCCAGAAGCAGATATACTCACTCGCTTCTCGCCATCCGCCCCAGGCCAAGCGGCCTACCTTCCCTCTACCTCATC
>CAZLKP010000142.1:0-10640 GCA_964560095.1 uncultured Bacteroidia bacterium | reverse complement strand
AAAAAGGACCCCCATTGGGTAAAGTCAGCGGTACCGAAGCCGGTGGTGGTGATGATGGCCAACACCTGAAAGGTGGAGGTCCGAAAGGTCTGTTCGAATCCGGATTCAGTACCCTGCCGGACATAGAGGACTGCTGTAACCACCACAATCAATATGAGGGTGATGTAAACGTACCATCGGAATTCCTCATTTTTCCACAATCGAATTGGTTTGCCACGGATGGCCGCGTAAGTGAGGGCAAAATTGGTACCCGCGAGGAACATAAATACAGTCACTACATACTGACTAAAGGCTCCGAAGTGGCCCAGGCTGGCTTGTTTGGTCGAAAATCCGCCTGTTGATAGCGTTGCCATGGAGTGGCAAATCGCATCAAAAAGGTCCATTTCCCCGATCCATAGAATCAACGCTTCGAGAGCTGTCAGTGCAAAGTAGATGATCCAAAGGCGCTTAGCCGTTTCTTTCACCCTGGGGGTGAGTTTATCCGGAGTTGGGCCTGGGACTTCCGCAGCATAGAGCTGCATGCCGCCGATTCCCAGCAATGGAAGAATTGCGATGGTCAGGACGATGATGCCCATGCCACCGATCCAGTGAGTCATGGCGCGCCAGAAATGAAGCCCTGCTGGTAAGTCTTCAATGGTTTGGCCCAGAATGCTGGCACCGGTGGTGGTGAAGCCAGACATGGTTTCGAAAAAGGCGTCGGTGTAGCTGGGAATGGCTCCGCCAATCACATACGGAAGCGCTCCGATGGCCGACATCACCACCCAGCCCAGGGTCACAATCAGGTATCCGTCACGCTTTTTGAGCTCCACTCCGCGTCCTTTTCGGCTCAGCAACCAGATGAGCAATCCAATCCCCATGGCGCTGAATCCCGCGCTGATGATTGCCAGATGATCGCCGGAATCATAATAGAAAGAGAATGGCAGTGACAACAGCATCGCCATACCACTGATACCGATCAGAAGTCCCAGGACGTGAATCACCGGTAAAAGGTGGATCATAGGAAAACATGTTGAAAACCGCAGGGAATCAGTTGATTACTTCCCCACGACAAATTGGCGAAGTGCCTCAAAGTTGGGCAGATCTTTTCGGATTGCAAGCCCAAAGAAATAGACCCCGGAAAAGTATTCATAATCTCTCCGAAAGCAACCGCCGGATTCCATCTTCATCCGCATTCCGACATAGTGCTCGTGAGGCATCCAGATCAGCTCTGGACTGGTCTCACACAGATATTCATCCGAATATCCCTCTTTGGCAATAACAGGATCATGGAGTCCAGCTAGATCGAAAATGTTGAGTTCCGGAAATCGAATGGACATGATACCGTGTTCGCTGGCCGCTACAGTCGCGGTATCTGGAAGCAGGCCAATCAGGCCATGAAGGTCCCTGGTCAGGTTAAAGCCATCCGGGTTGAGGCTGGGGGGGTATAGGTTGATCACTTCCTGTTCCTCTCGTTCTATGTTGGTTTCCTGAAACTCTGTAAGAAAGATGCCCCCAAATGCCAGCCCGGCCCACACGAGCAAAGTCCAGTGGATTCGGGGCGTAAAAGGCTCTTTTTCCAGGTTGATCAGACCGGCCATCATCAGGAAGGGGAAAGAAGGAAAAAAGAACCGGGCAAATCCGCCCATAATCTGAACCCGGAGCGTCAATACAGCCAGCGTCAGGAGCATCGGCAGCAGGAAAGCAATGAGCAGTTTGCCGTTGATGTGCCTGGCCCGAAGTGCCATGATCACCAGGGGAGGCATTCCGATTGTCAAAAAAAACAACCAGTATTTATCCACAGGCCACATGCCTATGCCGAGGTAGCCCTCTAGGTAATCACCGGATTTGGCGTAAAAGGGCAGCGGCAGCGGATCACCAAAGTACCACCATTTGATGAATGTGTCTGTGGCAAGCAGAACGCCCAGCAACAGGTACGCAGGAATGATTTTTTTCGTGTGTCCGGTTGCCCACAGAAAGAGGGCGGGAAACAACACAACATAAAAGCCGGTATCTGGCCTCACCAAAAAGGGGAGGTAGCTCATTACTGCAGCTAGAAAAAGGTTGGCCTGGCTTGGGGCCTTGCGAAACAGGATCCATCGCCAGAGGGCCAGCATCAAAGCTGCCATGGCCATGCTGGCATCCATGCCGGAGAGCGAATTTCCCATAAATGGTGAGCTGCACACCAGGGGTAGTAGCCAGATCCAGATATGCTGCTGCCGGGGAAAAAGGACCTTGAGAACCCGGTAAAACAGAAAAACCGAAACCAGAGAAAACAGCAGGGAGCTGAACATCAGGAAAGCCTGGCCGGCTTCAAACCCCTTCACACCGGCTAAGTGGGCCGTCACAGACCAGAAGGTGTATAGAATACTGGTGCATCCAAAGGTAGGCTCATCTCCATTCCAGCTATAGGCGCCGTGCTCCACAAGGTTGTGGGCATAGCGCAGAAACATAAAGGCATCGTCGAAAATAGCGGGTATTCCTCTGATGATCCGAATAGCCGCTAGAGAAGCCAGAAGCAGGCCTACCAGGACCAGTAGCCCCCATCCCGCTACCGGGATCCAACCGTTTATCGTTTTGAGTGATCCTGGTTTCATGCTGATGACATTAGCTCCAGGATTGAAACCAGCTCCTGACTTTCATGCTGATCACGCCGAAAAAGGCCTCCTTGAAAATACCGGATGACATCTTGGATTGGCCCATGGTGCGATCGCGGAAAATAATGGGCACTTCCTTGATCTTGAATCCATAGCGCCAGGCCCGAAATTTCATTTCTATTTGGAAGGCATATCCGACAAACCGAACCGGCCTTTCCATGATTTTTTCCAGAACAGGTGCTGTGTAGCATTTGAAGCCGGCTGTTGTGTCCTTCACCGGCATCCCTGTAACTTTTCGTACATACCAGCTGGCATAGTAGCTCATCAACACGCGGCCGATGGGCCAGTTGACCACATTCACGCCATTGACATATCTCGATCCTATCGACATATCAAAGCCGTTGTGCTGACAGGCATCCAACAGGCTGACGAGGTCCTCCGGGTTATGGCTGAAATCGGCATCCATTTCAAAAATGTATTGATAACCTCTGTCCAGCGCCCAGCGAAATCCATGAAGGTAGGCCGTGCCGAGTCCCTGCTTCCCTGCCCGTTCTTCCATAAACAATCTACCGGGAAATTCAGCCATCTTTCCCCTTACAATGGCAGCCGTTCCATCAGGAGAATTGTCCTCGACAATCAGGATATGTGCCTGAGGAAGGACCTCCATCACCTTGTCAATCAACAAGGCGATGTTTTCTTTTTCATTATATGTCGGTACAATGACCAGCTGTTTACTCATGGATGCCACTTCCTCTTTGATGAAAATCTGCCAAAACTAAGGTTTGCGCCTGCTTAAATCAAAAGTTCCTATTGTTGTCTTTCGCCTGAAAAAACAGGGGGTTCATTAGTGGCTGAGTTCTTCAGCTCTGGACCTAGCTGCATCCAGCCCTGCCCAGAAATGCTCCAGCAGGTTTTGGTCTGAAAACCGGCTCAGCGCAGCTTCGGTGGTGCCGCCCTTCGATGATACTTTTTTGATCCACTCAGCACAGGAAAGTTCATGTTGCTGCAACAAATGGATGGACCCCATAAAGGTTTGCATCACCAGCATTCTGGCCTCTGATTCCTTAAACCCCATAATAACGGCACGATCAATCATGCCCTGCATCACATAAAACACGTAAGCTGGCCCGCTCCCCGAAATCGCCGTTGAACTGTCGATCAGGGATTCGCTTTCCCCGAATAGCACTTTTCCCGTCGTACTGAGCAGATTCTGAACCGTGAAGGTTTCGACGCGACTCACCTCCGGAGAAATGGTAAATACCGTCATTCCCATGCTGATTTGAGAAGGAAGATTGGGCATGGCGCGCACTACCTTCGGAAGCCCCAGTTCTGCCTGAAGTCTCCCGACGGTGATCCCTGCCATAATGGACAGGACAATCTGACCTTTATGAATATATGGGCGAATGGACGCTGCGAGCTGCGAAAAATCCTGAGGCTTTACGCAAATGAGAAGCAGATCCATGTCCCGAACGTAGGGCCCGGGTTCTGTCTGCAGCAGGTTTTTGGAAAACGGGGCTACGCGTGGGGCTTTGTCGGCTCCCCGATCCAGAACATACAATTCCGTGGAGGCAACAGTTCCGGTCTGGATGAAGCTATGGCCAAAGGTTTGGCCCATATTGCCGGCACCGATGAGTAACACATTCATGTAGGACAGATTGAAGGGTCCGGTTGTTATCGGAAAATGCGAGCACCGATCTGCTCCAGGTGCTGCCAGAACTCCGGATAGGATTTATTGACCACCTCTTCCTCATCAAAAGAAAGAGAAGGCTGCCGCAGGGCCAAGGGAGCAAATGCCATTGCCATCCTGTGATCATCGTAGGTGCGAATGGTTTCCCGGGAAGGAGAAAAGGTGCCGGCTACCGTGAGGAAATCCGGCCCGCCTGTCACCTCCAGGTTACATTTCCTCAGCTCTCGGACCATCGCATCAATGCGGTCGGTTTCTTTGACCCGGAGGGTGTGCAGGCCCGTCAGGGTGAGTTTCACGCCCGCGGCACCAGCGATCACCGCCAGCGTTTGTGCCAGGTCCGGAGTTTTTAGGCAATCGATTTCCAGTGACTCTGGCAGAGATGTGGTGGTTTTGGCGAGCCTGGCTCCGCCAGTCTCAAAGGTGGTTTCTACCCCGAATGCCTGCATCATCTCCACAATCGCCCGGTCTCCCTGTAGGCTGTCGGTCCGCAGTCCTTCCAGAAACAAGGTGCCTCCCTGGCTGAGAGCCACCAGAGAATACCAGTAACTGGCTCCCGACCAGTCGGACTCGATGGTGTAACTGGTGTTTTGATACGGACCAGGTTCTACCCGAATCGACTGATCGCTGATCCAGGCCACCTCAGCACCAAAGTGCCCCATTAGGGCCATGGTCATATCCAGGTAGGGCTTTGAGCTCACCTCATCTGTGAGGGTGAGGGTGAGCCCCTGGTCAACATAAGGGGCAATCAATAATATGGCTGAAATGAACTGGCTGGAAATATTGCCAGGCATGGACAATGTCCCTCCTTGCATCTGGTTTTTAAAAGTTCGGATATGGAGCGGCGGGTAGCCTTCCTGCTTCCAGTAGTCGATGCCTGCACCCAGGCTTCGAAGAGCGCTTACCAGTGGTCCGATTGGACGCTGACACATCCTGGGCGTCCCAGTGATTAAATGACTTCGGCCGGCAATCGCACAAAAAGCGGTGAGAAAGCGCATGGTGGTTCCAGCATCAATGACGTCCAGTACATGGGCTTCTGTTTTCAGCAGACGGATCATGGTCTGGGTGTCTCGCGCAGAAGACAGGTTGTGAAGTTCGATTCCCGGGTTAAGGGCCTGAATGATCAGGGCGCGATTGCTCTCGCTTTTGGAAGCGGGCAATGAAATCCTCCCATCAACAGAGATATTCCTGGCAGAAATGGTAATCATGCGTGAGACACTGATTCTTCGAACGAAACGTAAAAGGAAAAACTGTGTGGGGAAGCTTCATCCTCACCCGGAGGAGGGCAATGGGATTCAACTGTGAAAGCTACGGCCTGGCGGCAGAAAGAAAAAATTGTGTTGATCATGGATTCCTTCTGCAAATGGCACGAGAGTATGGCCGTCGAAAACAAAAATCTGGTAGTCGATAGTGGTCAGAAACTGAAAGACCTGCTTTCGGTTCTCATTGGGCCAGAGTTCGCAATAAATGATCGGATGATCTCGGGTTAGTAGGTTACGCCCCCCTCTGAATACAAACTGCTCGTAATTTTCTACATCAATTTTGATAGCCTGAATACTCATGCTTTGGATCACATCCAGATGATCCAGGCATGCCACCGGAACCTCAAACGAATACTGGTCCGCCTGGCCATATCCTTCAATCGACTTGTCATCAACGTGGGCGAGCCCCTGCATTTTAACCCCTTTCATCACAGGCATAGACATCGTGAGTGAGCCAGGACGTTCGCCGAGGGCCAATTGTCTGGTTATGACATTGGCGAGACGAAAATGCCGGATGATACGCTGCAATGCCCGGAAGTTTGCAGGGATCGGTTCAATGGCAATCACTCTTCCGTGGCTGACCTGTCTTGCGAGCTGCACGGTCATCAGGCCGATATTGGCACCAATATCGAGGACATGGTCGGTAGAGGAGAGGAGCTTGAGAAAAAAACGAAAATCTCCTTCCTTTTTTCGGCTTTCCCAGCGAAAGGTGGCAATTTTAAACTGGCAAAACCAAAAGAGGTAGTTGTCAAATCCTAGCAACATCTGCATCAATGCCTGTATTCCTTTCTTCATTCCGGCGACTGTTGGGACGGAGGGTTGGGGTAGGAAAGCCCTACACGCATCCATAGGGTGTCAAGCGAAAACGCTTAACAAATTTCGTCAGATGATTTGGTTAGACCAACGACAACAGCGGGAATAATCAGAAAAAGCATCACAGAATTTCCATACCCCTGCGAAAGAAAACAGCCTCAACAACATTGCAGATTTGGTGTCGTAGGTATTAATTGCGGACCATTCGAACTGATATGTAGTGAGTTACGAGATCATGAGCAACCGATTATCAATTACCCATCTTGGATGTCTGTGTATCCTGTTCACCATCCTGATTCCTTCGCTGTTGCAAGGGCAAACGGAAAAGCAATTGTTTAAGCGTGGGCTGGAGCGAATGGAAATCGGAAATTTTGAGATGGCTGAGATCGACTTTTCGATGGTGATTCAGCTGAATCACGACAATGAAGTGGCCTACTACAACCGGGGATATTGTCGGCTTCGCCTGGAAGCGTTTTTGGGAGCGGTAGAAGATTTCACCGAGTCGATCGAGATGGATCAGGATAATTATGAAGCCTTTTTTAATCGCGGTAACGCCCTGCGTCATATTGCTGGTGATATCAAAAGTACCGAAAACCTGGAGGCAGCCCGCCGGGTGTATATGCAGGCATTGGAAGATATGAATTTTGCCATTGCCCATGACCGCAAAGAGGCGAGGTATCTGCGTGGACGATCACAGGTAAAAATGGGGCTTGATGACGTGCGGGGTGCTATCGAAGATCTCAATCTGGCGGTGAGATTAACCAGGGGAAAAGATCCCAGGTATCTATTTGATCGGGCAGAGGCATTTCTGGCGATGCGCGACTTTTACGAGGCAATGGATGATATCGACCGGATTATTGAGCTCAGTCCACGGAATCCGGAGGGCTATATGTTTCGGGCAGCCGTCAAGCTACAGGCCGGAGACCAATCGGGTGCCTGCCTTGACTGGAGCAAGGCAGGAGAACTGGGCGAGATATCAGCATATGACTATATCCGCGAAAATTGTGATCGGTATTGACTGAATTCCACGTATAGCTTGATCTGCTTTATCAATATTCCATCCGTTAAGGTTATCAACCCCCTTTTTCAGCTTCCAGAAAAAGTATCCTAATTGAATAGAGAAGAATAAATTATTCCTTACCTTTGCGCTCCAACTTTTAATCTTTGCGAAAGCATCATGCCTAAAATGAAGCCAACTTCCGGGGCCTCCAAGCGTTTTAAGAAAACCGCCTCGGGAAAATTCAAGCGCAAGCATGCGTTCAAGAATCACATCCTCACCAAGAAGTCCAAGAAGCGTAAACTGCGCCTCCGACATGACGCTGTGGTGCACCCATCCGACGAAAATCGTGTCAGAGCGATGCTCGCCAAGTAAGCACCCTGTTTGGTTTTCCTTCCTTTTCATTTTCCAGAAAAATCAACTTAAGTCATGCCTCGTTCCGTTAACGCAGTCGCTTCCAGAGCCAGACGCAAAAAAATGATGAAGCACGCCAAAGGGTACTTTGGTCGCAAAAAGAATGTCTGGACAGTAGCCAAAAACCAAATTGAAAAGTCCTGGCTATATGCCTACCGGGATCGCAAAAACAGAAAGCGCGCGTTTCGCCGCCTCTGGATTGCCAGAATCAACGCCGGTGTGCGCCAGTACGATATGAACTACTCTACCTTCATGGGTAAGCTCAATGAAAGCGAAATTAGCCTCAACAGAAAAGTGTTGGCTGATCTCGCGATGAATCACCCGGATGCTTTCAAAGCAGTGGTCGAACAAGTGAAAGGGTGAGGACATCAACCAGAACAATAAAAAGCTGGCCCGAAAGGAGCCAGCTTTTTTTTGCGCAGCAAAGGCCGTTGTCTTATTTGTTGGGCTGCGGGGTCGTGCGTAAATATGGCCGAATTTCCTTGAATCCTTTGGGGAATTTCTCTGGTATGTCTTCGGTCGGAATGGATGGCACGACGATCACGTCCTGCCCATCTTCCCAGTTGACAGGCGTTGCCACACTGTAATCGGCTGTGAGCTGAAGAGAATCCAGCACACGGAGAATCTCAGCGAAATTTCTCCCCGTACTTGGTGGATATGTCAACGTGAGTTTGATGGATTTGTCCGGCGCAATGATAAACACAGATCTGACTGTGTTTTTGTCAGAAGCTTTGGGATGCATCATGTCATACATTGTGGCTACCTTTTTATCTGCATCCGCAATGACAGGGAAGTTGACAGCCGTGCCCTGCGTTTCCTTGATATCGTCGAGCCAGCCTGGAAAATCATCAATCGGATCAACGCTCAGTCCTAGTACCTTGGTATTTCTCTTCTCAAACTCGCTCTTGAGTTTGGCCACCATCCCCAACTCTGTGGTGCAGACGGGAGTGTAATTGGCCGGGTGGGAAAACAGAATGCCCCAACCGTCGCCGAGGTATTCATGGAAATTGATCTCTCCTTCTGTGGTCATTGCACGGAAATCCGGTGCGGTATCTCCTAGTTTTAGTGGCATAGTAATGGAATTATTTGAGTTGACATATAGCCGTACGGTAATGTATTTGATGGGTTGGGAGTTTTATTTTTGTTCCTTGAAAAAGAACATCTCCGGATAGATTTGGTTCATAGGCTCATCTGGTAACCAAAGGCGATACCAGCAATGAAGCCGATGAGATACTTGACAGACCACATCGCTTGCCTTTTTCCGTGGATCCACCTGTGTTAATTCAGCTTGATTACGCCGATATCTGTAAACTGTCCAAGATTCACAGACTGATTGGACTGTTCGGAGGCAAACTTGTAAGGGATGTGCATCGTGCGGAAGGTGGGGTGTACCCGAAGGTAGGTGGCAGGATCTACGCCGAGGGCCGGGTTGTACCTGCCCATTTGTTGCAGGAGATAGATCCCTAAGTCATATCCCTGCACCACATATTCAGAAGGGGGAACCCCAAATTGGGTAAGATACTGGTTAAAAAACTCTTGGTATCCGGGATCCTGACTATCAATTAAATATGACGTACTGAACACCAGGTCAAAACTAGCTTTGGTATCCAGATTGATGTTGGTGTAGTAATTTCGGAAGTGGGGGGAGCCCATAACCGGAAGCCGACTGGCCTTTGTTTGGAGAATATTCAGAATCAGGCTGACGGCCTCCTCATTCCCCATGATCGGAAGATAAATACCCGCGCCCGATTCATTGGTGGGCAGGGAACGAACCAAATCAGGGATTTGATCAATGGCCACATCCTCGTAGTATGGACTGAATGCAAGCGTATCTACCCGGCCACCGCTCATTTCAAACTGCTCTTGAAACCCCTGCAGGAGTTCCTGGGTTCCTTCGCCCTGGTCTGTGAAGATATACACATGCTGCAGGCCGAGCTGCGTGCGGGCATAATCTGCCATTCTCCTGCCGTGGGTACTGGCAGTCGGATTGGCGAGAAAGGTAAACCTTCCTTTCTCTACCAGATCTTCCGAAGGGCTTAGGGGGACAATCTGAGGCACGCCCCGGGTTTCTGCCCACTCTGATAAGATGCGGGACTGAGAATTATAAATATCACCGACCACAACCTGAATCCCTAAAGAGTCCAGGCTTCGAAATGTCTCCCGGGTGCGAGAGGTATCCCGGCGCGAATCAATGACCTTCAAAAAGATTCGTTTGGCCGATTGCTCCTGATATTCCTGGACCGCCATGTGGAATCCTTCGTAAAACTCCAATGGTCTAACCTGGCTGTTGGGAATTTCACTCAAAAAGGAAGGCATGGAAACCTGATTCATCTGGAAGGGTAGGATCAAGGCAATTCGTAGAATGGAAGGGTCTTCCCAACGTGGATCTCTGATAGGCGTAGCAGACCCAGGATCCGGAAAAATCTGGTCCAGCCAGTCTGTTGTTGTTCTGCCTTCCTCACGATATGACTTCAGGCGTGCACGGGCAACCACCGCTCCATCCTCTTCCAACAGACGGTAGATCAGGGCTTCCATGACAAAAGCCTGCTCTTCACCGGAGGTTGTGCGGGAGTAGGTTTCCAGCATGTCCCGATCTGCAAGCCGAAACAAATGGTCTCGCCAGGCTTTCTCGGCGAGGGCTTTCAGCCGATTATCAGCGGCTGAATTTTTGAGGGAAATTAACGATTCCAATGCCTCCATTTCCTGGCGATTACTCTGTGCTGTCCGGAGATTTACCAGGGCCAGATGGTATCGTGCGTCATTCACATAACGGGATCTTGGAAAATCCTGGATAATGTTGTTGAACCTTTGGCGGGCAATGTCGTCATATTGGAGGCGGAAAGCAGCAAGCCCCGCCAGGTAGGTGGCAGCAGTGGTGGACCTGTTGAACTCACGCT
>CAZLKP010000141.1:6475-10658 GCA_964560095.1 uncultured Bacteroidia bacterium | reverse complement strand
CTCCCGTGCCATTCACTGTAGACCCTGAGCCAAACAGCCAGGAGTAGGCCGCGCTAGGGCCTGCACCGCCGGCGTAGGTGATCTGTACGTCTCCATCCACGCATACATCAGCAGGAATATTGAAATCAGAAGAGGGAACGGGGAAAACCGTGACATCACTGGTAAAGGTATTGCTCAGGCAGCCATTATCTTCGACCTGGAGGGAGATGGTTTTGGTACCAGGCGAATTCCAGGAAACGTTATGTGGTCCGGAGCCGGTTGGGTTGAGGGGGCTCCCGCCGTCAGTATTCCAGGTGTAATTGGCTGTGGGGCTGGCCGTTCCGGTGAAGTTCAGTAGGGCTGGCTGGAAGGCACAGACCTGAGAGGTTGTGGAGAAGGAAGCAACAGGAATCGGGTTCACATTGACAGTTTTGACTGCCAGGTCAGAGAAACAGTTTCCTTCCTGGACCTGAACGGTCACAGTTTTTTGCCCCGGAGTATTCCAGGAAACGAGGTATGGGCCAGCACCTCCTCCTGTAACATTTGCACCAGGACCAAAGTCCCAATTATAGGTGTACCCGGGTTTCTGGATCTGGGTAAACACCGCTGACACCTGGGCATCCACACAAATGTTGGTGGGGATATTGAATGCTGCTTTTGGTTTGGCGACAAAAGTTACCGCCACGTCATCCTGGGCTTGACAGCCATTTTGGTCGGTAACGTTGAGGGTGTAGGTAAAGGTGGAATTGATCGGTGTGTTAAACGACACATTCGGATTGGCGGCATTGGCCGGACCCTGGAATCCGACTCCCCCTGACCAACTGTAGGTGGCATTCCCCAGAAGAGGTACTCCCCCGATTTGCTGAACTTCTCCGGAACACACGGTTACATCCGGCCCGGCATCGTAGTCGAAGGGATCCTTCAAAACCAGCGTGGCGGAATCAATGATCACCGTATCACCATTGCAGTCGATGTCAAACATGATAATGGTGAGATTTTCGTTGGTCTCGGTGATGAAGTCGTTGGTGATGGGCACCACGAGGTTGAATGAATCCTGACCGGCTGGTATCGTCACACTGTCGGCGAATGTCGTGTAATCAATGCCGGGGGTAGCGGTGGAGAGTGTTGGGTCTACGGCGAATTTGATCTTTTGGGAAAGATTGATCCCCAAGGAGCGATAAAAGGTGAATACCCCATCCACGCAGCCTTCCACAGCTTCATTGCTATTGGGATTATTGACGTTTCTGGCCACAACGGAGCCAGGATCCCCGCAACTGAGGGGCTCAATGAACACGCCAGAGTCGAGGATTTGGTCGGAGTCGTCAGCGATGACAAGTTTCAGGGTATAGTTGGTGCATGGCTGCACGATCATGACAGCCTCAATGGCTACTGTGTGTTCGTTGTAGCCGATTCCACTAACGGCGGGGCCGTTGGCGAGGTGAAAGGCAGCATTGGTATTTCCGTTGATGGTTCCTACGTGCACCGGCTGGTTGGTCCCTGGTACCAGCGCGACGTTGGTGTTGGCGGCAACGCCGGGGCCAGTGAGAAATGCACCAAAAATATCATCGATACTTCCCACAAAAGCAGGGTATTCATAAGAGGCGAAAACAAAATTGAACCGGACCGTGTCGCAGTTTGCCCTGAAATCAAAGGTCACTGCGCAGGCGTCATTGGTGTTACCGACAATGGGGGTGAACAAAGGTTCTCCGGGAAATCCGTTGGCGCCGCCAGTTCCGGTTGATGTGGGCAGGGCAGCACTCATGATGCCGGTGGTGAGCAACAGACCGGAATTCAGGCCAATGTTAGCGAGGGAAGCATTAAATCCTCCCATGGCAGGATCGACTCCCAGAGTGTCACAGTTGATGACAATAGATCCCGGAATAATCTCCACACCGCTACCGGCAAGTGGGGTGACATATTGGGAATAGGGCCCTCCCGTAGAAATGGTCACCTGAGCGACCAGTGAGGTAACCGCAGCAGTTGTAAGCATCAGGATCAGCATGATCCGGAAGCAGAGTATCAATCGTTTCATAAGCAAGCAAGAGTTGAAACATCCGAATGGTCACGTGTATGATAGAGAGGTGGGATCACCCACCTGATCGTTTGTATCGGTAGCCTTCCCGGTCCAGAAAGGCTTCTGCTTTGGGGCGCACATCTCCCTGCAGCAAGATAATCCCATCTTTGGCACTTCCGCCAACGCCGCACTGCTGCTTGAGGAATTTTCCCAGAACCTTGAGATCTTCTGCGTCCCCGACGAACCCTGTAATCCGGGTGGCAAGTTTGTTGCCTTTGAGTCGATCGAGGTGAATCCGGAGGTTTTGCCGACCTGGTGGCAGGGATTCTTCAGAGGCATCATCATTCCCGCCAGGAGAGTACTCCGGATCAGTTGAATAGACGACTCCACCTTTGGAAGCTTTTTTCTTTGCCATGTGCCTGATATTCCCCTAAAAGTACAGTTTTTCGTTGAAAATCAGAGAGAATATTACATGCTCCTTCAGGATAGCGGACGGACTTCCTGAGCGTTTATTCCGGAATCTTACCTCCTTTTTTTCTATTTCCCTGACTTTTATTCCCCGTGACCAAAATAATCCAGATGTTAGGAGATAAAAACCTTACCTGATAAGCTGGCCTGTTTTTTTCAGGCAGAGATGTGATTTTCCACCAAATCAAGTAGCCCTTTTTGTAATAACGAGACATGACGCCAGTCTTTTTTTCCCCATTGGCAGTGATGATAGGCAGAAACCGGCTGGATGCCACGTATGGAATTGGTGAGAAAAACGGCATCTGCAGATTGGATATCCCGTCGCTTGAGGGGCCGCTCTTCCACATAGAGATGGAGCATCCCGGCGATGTCCAGAACGTGTTTCCGCATCAGACCGTCGAGGCAACCCGAAGTAATGGGAGGCGTGAAAAGCTTTTGTCGACGGAACACAAAAATATTCGCGGCTGATGCTTCGGCAATTTCTTTCCGATGATTGAACATCAATGCCTCGTCTGTGCCGGTATCCCTCGCCTGCCGGGCAGCCAGCACATAGGGCAGCGCCGACGCTGTTTTGATCCGACTCAGCGCATTGGGGTAGATGGTGACTCCGTGATAGTCTGAGCAGGTCACAGTCCTCGGTTCCTGGAACCATTCATGGTCCAGCGCCCGGTATTCGATCAGATATTCCACCTCATCCTGTTGGGGAGCATAGGCGCCTTCTCCCTGCCGCCACACATGGAGTCGAAGGCGTCCCGGTCCCGCAATTTCCTGGACATCCAGCAAAGCATTCACCGACTGGCGGATCTCCGACGACCACTCCGACCAGGAAACCTGAAAGCCCAGAAGCATCATCCCCTCTCTCAACCGGTCCAGGTGATCGGCCAGAAATAATTCCCTTCCACGATAAACCCGTATGGTTTCGAATAACCCATCGCCATAACGAAAACTGCGGTTTAAGGCTGGGAAATCGCGACGGTCGTCGCGAACGAGGCTTCCATTATAAATGATCATGATGCAGATGCTCAGATTCTTTCTGGCTCAAAATAACAATGTGGCAGGCTAGCGTGCATGTTTCGCGTGAGATTATTCTATTCATTCTGCACGAATCCCTTTGCTCCGACAACAGTTATCTTCTGATCGGAGAATAGGAACTAAAACCACTTTTTCTCTCATGTGCGCTGAGGCAGACTGTAATCGCAGAATCTGCCTCATCTTGTTTGCCGAAGTCAATCTCTTTAACCAATTTTCGCGTTTAGTGCTTTGTATGTCCTTTTACCTCAACCACATGAATCAGATACAACGGATCGCAATCCTCATGGTCTTTTGTCTTCAGGGTAGTTTTACCCTGGCTCAAACCGGGGTACTCACCCCCGAAAAACTCTGGCAACTCGGTCGGGTATCGATTGAGGATGTTTCGCCAGATGGGGAAACAGTGCTGTATGGTATTACCCGCTATAACCTGGAAGATAACAGCGGCAACCGCGACCTTTATACCATCCCGGCAGACGGAGGGCAGGTGCGGAAAATAACAGCATTTAACCGCAGTGAATACAACGGCCAGTTCCGGCCAGACGGAGCCAAGATCGGTTTCCTCTCTTCTGAGTCAGGTTCTGCTCAATTGTGGGAAATGAATCCGGATGGGTCAGACACTCGACAGGTCACGGATGTCGATGGCGGTATCACCGGGTTTATGTATTCACCCACGAAAGATAAGATTCTGTT
>CAZLKP010000141.1:0-6465 GCA_964560095.1 uncultured Bacteroidia bacterium | reverse complement strand
TCACCAAAGAGGTAAAAATGGACGCCGAGTTGGTCGAACTGTATCCCGATTTACCCAAAGCCAATGCACGTATCATGGACGATCTCATGTATCGCCACTGGAACGAATGGGAAGATGGCTATTACAGTCACATTTTCTTGATGGACTATGAAGATGGATCTGTAAGCGGTAAAGCTATGGACATCATGGAAGGGGAGCGGTTTGATTCGCCACTTAAGCCGTTTGGCGGGATGGAGCAGATCGCCTGGAGTCCCGATGGATTTATGGTGGCCTACACCTGCAAAAAAATGAGCGGCCTGGAATATGCAGAGTCCACCGATTCCGACATCTATATCTATGATCTCCAGGGAGATCGCACCATCAACCTCACCAAAGGGATGATGGGGTACGACATGAACCCGGCATTTTCACCGGATGGGGAGCACATCGCCTGGAACAGCATGGAGAAAGCCGGTTACGAGTCGGACCGCAACCGGATCTTTGTGGGCAGGCTGGAAACGGATGAAAAGCGGGAAATCACCGCTGGGCTCGACCAGAATTGTGACGGACCCGTCTGGAGCAAGGATGGCAAAAAGGTGCTTTTTACCAGCGATATTGAAGCTACCATCCAGGTGTGCCAGATTGACACGGATGGAGACAAATATTCCCAGATCACCTCTGGTGAGCACAACATCTATGGATTTGCTGAATCAAAAGACGGATTTGTCGTGGATCGGGTGAGCATGAGTTCGCCTGCCGAAATTTACAAGGTGGATGACAAGGGCAACATGGAGCCCATCACCATGACCAACGAGTCCATTCTGGCTTCGATGAAGATGGGTAAGGTGGAGAAGCGCATGGTGACCGCTACCGATGGTGCGGAGATCCTGACCTGGGTGATTTATCCCCCCGGTTTTGACGAAAGCAAAGAATACCCTGCCTTACTATACTGCCAGGGCGGGCCTCAATCCACGGTGAGTCAGTTTTTCTCCTACCGCTGGAACTTTCAGCTCATGGCCGCCAACGGCTACATCGTGGTGGCCCCCAACCGTCGCGGACTGCCTTCGTTCGGGCAGCAGTGGAATGAAGACATTTCCCTGGATTGGGGCGGGCAGGCGATGGACGATTTGCTTTCGGCCATTGACGATGTGAAGCAGGAGGAGTATGTGGACGAAGATCGGCTGGGCGCTGTCGGTGCGAGCTTTGGCGGATATTCCGTCTATTGGCTGGCTGGCAATCATGACGAGCGTTTCAAAGCCTTCATTTCTCACTGTGGCCTCTTCAATCTGGAGAGCTGGTATGCCACCACCGAGGAGCTGTTTTTCGCCAATCAGGACATTGGTGGCCCTTATTGGGAGCAAAACCGGGATACTCGTCAGAGCTACCTGATCCATTCGCCCCACAAGTATGTTGGCAATTGGGACACGCCGATTCTGGTGATTCACAGCGAAAAAGACTTTCGAGTGCCGATCGGAGAGGGCATTCAGGCCTTCCACGCGGCGCAGATTCAAGGCGTTCCGTCCCGATTCCTGTATTTCCCGACCGAAGGTCACTGGGTGCTGGGCCCACAGAATGGGCTACTCTGGCATCGGGTTTTCTTTGAGTGGCTGGATGATTGGTTGGGAGAGAAGGAGATGGAGGAAGAAGCAGAAGGGGAAGAATAAGCGCAAAGGCTCGAAGGAAAAGCTGCAAAGACCGCTGGGCATCGACGCTTAGCGGTCTTTGTGTACCCTCTGGAAGAAAAGGGTGTATGCACGTACTCACGCGAGATTCTTAACGAACTACCGCTTCGGGCAGCTTTTGCAGTGCTTTTTCCCTTTCTTTTTGAATTTTTCGCAGCACTTTTTTTTGCACAGGATGTCAAAAGAAGCAGGATCCCAGTCTCCCCTGAAGCAGGGAGGCAGGGTTACGGGGGAATTCGGGGTGATTCGCATTGCTGTTTAGAATGATTCTAAACAAAGGTAGGGAGGATGCAATTTATCTGCAAGATGTTCCTGTAGAAAATAGCATTGACTTTTGTCACTTTTTTCGGCGAAAATGGTTGTCTAGACCAGATGCCTTACGTGCAGTCAGTTGATGAATTATTCAGATATCCGAGACCAGGAAATCCATTTTTGGGCCTCGTTGCGCTTCGCAGGTAATGAGCGGTAGTTTCGCACCAAGCAGATAAAAAATCCGTATCTTCAGCTGACTAGAGACCAGAATCCATGAGTGATATTCAGCATATTTCCTCTTTAAAGCTGACCAACTTCAAGCAGTTTGAGCACCTGGAGGTGGAGAACATCGGGCAGTTTAACCTCATCGTTGGAGACAACAATGTGGGGAAGACGAGTCTGTTGGAGGCCTTGCTGGTGCATTATGATGAGCAGGCTAAATTTGAATACTGGTTGCTGAGACTGGCAGTCGTCCTTCGGAATTTTCGCGGGGTTGAAATCAAAGATCCCTACTTTTTCAGAAATTACATTCATGCCAGGACATCGGCCGATCAAGAGAACGAAGTAGGGTTATCACTGGAATTAATAGGAGGGGAAACCTTCCACTTTCGAGTTTAACATCATAGGATTAGAGGCCTTACGCAGGGTTGGTTTTGGCAAGATCAAGAACAACCTGAACCTTTCGATATCAGATTTGATTTGGGCGCATACGGACAAAACCCTTCGATTCAACTACCAATCATTCCATCGACTGTCAAGCATTCCTCTGAAATTGGTCTGAAATATTCTGAGAACATTCAAGGCAGCAAGTCAGAAAAGGACAGATTTGTTGAACAATTGAAAATCCTCGCTCAAGGACTTGAAGACATCGAACTATCTATCAGGCCGTCAGCAAATCCATCACTCATCCTCTACCGCAAAAACCAGGACGCTGCCATCCCCCTGGCCATGTACGGCGATGGCACCATCAAACTTGCCCGTCTGCTGATGGAGCTTCAGATCTGGTCGGGGCAGCGATTGATGATTGATGAGATTGATACAGGCATCTACTACAAGCGCATGCCGGATTTCTGGCGAACCCTGATTAACGGCGCTGACTCCAATCAGGTACAGCTCTTCGCCACCACCCACAACAAGGAGTGTCTGGATGCGTTTGCCAATCTGTTTCAGGAGAAGGAGTTTGCGCAGTTGAAAAAGAAGGCAAGAGTGTTGAAAATGACAAGACTCCCGGATGGTCAGGTAAGAGTGTTTCCTTATGAATTTGATCAGTTTCAATATGCGATGGAAGTAGAGTATGAAATCAGATAGCAGGAGAACCATTGCATTTGTTGAAGGAAAAGGAGGTAAGAATTTCCTGAACCATTTGGTTGAGCAGAATGGGATACAAATGATAGAATTGTATCGACTTGCAGGAAAACCGAATTGGAAATCCCGGCTTGAGACCCAGCGTAATCTTCTCGACGAAAATTCATTAACAGGCGGAAGGAATCTCATTATCGTCGATGCAGATAATGAGATCCCCGACCAACTTCGAAAAAAAAACAGGACGAAGCAGCCAACCTAGGGCTATCGGTAGAAGTGTTTCTGTTTCCGGATAATCAATCTAGAGGAGATTTGGAAAGCTTGATTCTCAAAACGATACCTGACAGAAAAAAAGGTTTGCTTAGCTGCTATCAATCCTATCTTAAGTGTGTTGGAAAAGATAACCCTAACTTGGACATCCCAGATAGAAAAGCCTTGGTAGCGGAATACCTGAGTTGGTTTTATGCCAACAAATCATCGACTGCATCGGGTAAGCGGGATTACCAAGACCCCGAGATCTGGGACCTTCACCATCCATCTCTACAACCATTGGTCAGGTTTCTGGAAGGGGAGTAACAGGATTGATGCCCCTGTGTTACCCAACACGTCAATTTCTGCTACCTTTGCCCCGCAATCATTGTTGGATCGTCACGATGGACAACCCGGGACTCGATACCCGGAACTCAGAATCATCTTCCACTATGCCCCAAAAAATCGTCTGCTTTGGTCCCGGCCCTATGTTTAAAGGTGGCATCGCCAATTACAATACCTCTTTGGCCAAGGCCCTTGATGGCATGCCAGACACCGAGGCCCACATCGTCTCCTGGACACAGCAGTATCCGGCCATCATTCCGCGTGATTTTGTAGATCGAAGTTCGAAGGAGACCTTTTTGGAAGGCACCAACATCCAGGTGACCTATCTCACCAACTACAACCGACCCGGAACTTGGCTCCAAACCTATCGCTTCATCCGCGACCTGAAGCCTGACAAAGTGATCTTCCAGTGGGCCATTGCATTGCAGGGCCTGCCCATGGGGCGCATCGCAAGAAAGCTCAAGAAGCATACAGACATTGAGGTAGTATTTGATGTGCATGTGTTGGTGCAGAAAGAAGCTTCTGTCCTGGATAAATTTTTCACCAAATATGGCCTCAAAGCGGCCCATACATTCATTGCTCATGCCTACACCACGGCCAACGAGCTGAAAGCGACTTTCCCTGATCAGACATTCGAAGTGAACGAATCCGGACAAAGAGCTGGCGGGAACACCAAAACCATCATCAAGCTTTTTCACCCGGTGTATAATCTCTTTCAACCAGATCCGAATTTTGATGTGGAAGGAACCAAAAAGCTCTTGGGTCTAAAACAGCATGTGTTTCTCTATTTCGGTTTCATTCGAAAATACAAGGGGCTGCACAACGTGATTCCTGCATTTGCCAAGGTGCGGGAACAGCGCGACGATGTGAGCTTATTGATTGTGGGAGAATCATTCTGGCAGACGCTGGACAGCAACAAACTGGGCACCAAAATCAAGAATGTACTGTTTGGCTTTGCCAAAAGCCTGTTTCTGCGCAAAAGCGACGATGAGCGCGAGTATCGCCCCCTGGAACTGGTCAAAGAGCTGGGCCTGGAACATGACACGGTGATTGTGAATGAATTTGTGCCAAATGAAGAGGTTCACCGTTACTTTCAGGTTTCGGATGCCATCATCACCTTTTACCTCACGGCCACGCCATCCGGCGTGGAATCGCTGGCCTACAACTTCCGCATGCCGGTGCTGGCCACCAATGTGGGGCACTTCCCCGAAACAGTCACCCCGGGCTATAACGGCTATCTCGCTGAACCAGAGAATATTGATTCCATGGCTGAGCAAATGCTGAAGTTTCTGGATGCACCCATCGACCGGGCCAATGTGGCCGAAGCAGCCAAAGAAATGAGCTGGGAGAATTACGCGAAGGTAGTGGTGGAGAAGTGAGACCCACAACTTCGTTCTGGGACCGGCAAGACTGGAGCGTAGGACTGCTTGTTCCTGTGCGAAAGCCCCTTTGGCTCTTTGCCTCCTTCCCCATACATTTGCAATTTGATGCCAACAGCTGGATCCGGCTGAATCAAGATATTTCATTTATTCATCCCTCGAAGAAATCAAGACATATGTCTGACGCAAATTTCAAAATCCCTTTCCCGACCAACGAACCTGTATTTGGCTATGCTTCCGGCAGCCCTGAGCGCGAAAGCCTGCAGAAAACCCTGGCAGAAATGGGTAATAGCCAGATGGATGTACCGATGTATATCGGTGGCCAGGAAGTGCGCACCGACAACAAGCTTCCCTTATCGCCTCCTTTTGATCATCAGCGGGTGATCGGTCATTACTATCGTGGCCATGCCACCCACGTGCAGCAGGCCATTGATGCGGCCCTGGCTGCCAAGCCAGCCTGGGAAGCCCTTTCCTGGGAGCACAGAGCCTCCATTTTCCTCAAAGCAGCAGAACTCATATCCGGCCCCTACCGCGACCGGATGAACGCAGCCACCATGCTGGCTCAATCCAAAAATGCGTTTCAATCTGAGATTGATGCAGTCGCTGAGCTGATAGATTTTCTGCGTTTTAATGCCCACTACATGCAGCAGATCTACATGGATCAGCCCATGCACAATGATAAAGGCCTCTGGAACCGCGTCGAATATCGCCCGCTGGAAGGATTCGTGTTTTGTATCACGCCCTTCAATTTTACGGCGATTGCCGGGAACCTGCCTTCCTCTGCGGCATTGATGGGCAATGTATGTGTCTGGAAGCCCGCCGACAGCCAGATTTATTCCGCCAACCTGATCATGCAGATCTTTCGGGAAGCTGGCCTGCCCGATGGTGTGATCAACCTGATCTATACCGATGGGCCCGTGGCAGGGGATGTGGTTTTCAACCATCAGGATTTTGCCGGCCTGCATTATACCGGTTCCACAGCTGTGTTTAAGCATCTCTGGAAAACCATTGGCGCCAACATCGACACATATCGCTCTTATCCCCGCATCGTGGGAGAGACCGGCGGAAAAGACTATATCTTTGCTCATCCCACGGCTCATGTCGAGGCACTGGCTACCGCCATTGCTCGCGGGGCGTTTGAGTTTCAGGGGCAGAAATGCTCTGCGGCCAGCCGTGCATATATTCCGGCTTCAATCTTTGATCAGGTCATGCATCTGGTGAAAAGGGATGTGGAATCCTTCAGTATGGGGTCACCGGAAGATTTTTCCAACTTCATC
>CAZLKP010000140.1:0-10779 GCA_964560095.1 uncultured Bacteroidia bacterium | reverse complement strand
GCTATAAAAACGTCTTTTTTATTGCTTTCTTAGGGTGAGATTCCAGCGACTTGAAATGTCTGTCAGGAAATGGACTGACAGACGGCAGCTCAATCCTTTGATTGCTGCAATAATTTCTTTTTTAGGGTGACTTATCAGGATAAGTGGTCATATTTTGCTGCGAAAAATTCTGATTACTGCCACTCGTTATTTCCATCATTCAAACAATGGTTTTGCCTCACTAAGCAACCGACCCTCACGGATGCGTTCGTAGATCTCAATCTGTGCCCGGATTTTCTCTTCTCCTTCCTCTGCGTGGATTCTCACATTTTCCATCATGGGGGTAAGTCGGGCTGCTTTGACGTTGTCCAGTAACTGGATCCGGAGGATTTCCAATACCTCAGACTTGGCGATTGGGTCCAGCACCGGAAACACAACCTCAATGCGGCGCTGAAGATTCCGGATCATCCAGTCGGCCGATCCCATGTAGAGATCGTCCTGGCCATTATTGTGGAACACAAATGCCCGTGCGTGTTCCAGAAATTGATCCACAACTCTTGTCACGGTGATGTTGTCACTCATGCCGGGCACACCGGGTTTCAGGCAGCAAATGCCCCGCACCAGCATACGAATTTCCACGCCGGCCTGGGATGCTTCGTACAGCTTGTCGATCATGCCCCGGTCTTCGATGTTGTTAAGCTTGATGACAATTCGCCCGGGCTTTCCTTCCTTCACATGATCAATTTCCCTGTCGATCATGTGATAAAATCGCCTACGCATATTGAATTGGGCGACCAGGAGGTGCCTGAATTCCGTAGGCTTAAACTTCGGATCAGCCAGGTGGGCAAAGAGTTTTTTCAAGTCATCTATAACCGATTCTTCTTTGGTGAAGTATCCGTGGTCAGCATAAATTCGAGCTGTTTTTTCGTTGAAATTGCCTGTGCTGAGGAACGCGTATCCCACCAGTTGCCCGGCGACTTCTTTTTCCACCAGGGCCACCTTGGCGTGCACTTTCAATCCCGGAATCGAGTAGATAATGTTGACACCGGCCTGCTGCATCTCTTCGGCAGAGCGCAGATTGGCCTGCTCGTCAAATCGTGCCTTGAGCTCCACAAACACCGTCACGTCTTTTCCGTTCTGGGCGGCCCGGATCAGGGCATTGACGATGGCAGAGTTGGATGCCACTCGGTACTGGGTGGTCTTAATGGTTTTGACGGTGGGATCGGTGGCGACTCCATTCAGGAAGCGAAGCACATAATCGTAGGTCTGGTAGGGGAAATGGATGAGCCAGTTTTGCTGATCAATGGCGTCAGATATGACAGCAAACTGATCGAGCGCATCAATGCGCATGGGGGGATAGGGCTCGCGTTCCAGTCGGGGAGCATGCGGATTGGGGAAGGCGAAAAAATCATTGAAATTGTGATACCGGGCACCGGCGGCGAGGTCATCTTCTTTGAGGGAAAAGGTATCCATCAGGTACTCCCGCAGATTTTCCGGCATGCTTTGGTCATAGAGAAACCTGGATGGAATGCCGGTCTGGCGTTTTCGAAGGCTTTTTTTGATTTTTTCAACCAAATCGCCGGAAAATTCATCTTCAATCTGCAGGTCGGCATTCCGGTTGAGCTTGATCTCGTAGCTGGCCGCCACATCATATCCGCGAAAAACATTCTTCTGCAGATTGAAACGGATGATATCATCGAGAAACATGTAGTAATGCTTCCCCTCGACTGATGGCAGCTCCACGAATCGTGGAAGATACTGTGTTGGCACGAGGATAATGGCCCTTCGGGCAGCCTTTTCCTTATCTCCGGTCTCTTTGACTTTTTGTGTCGATTCTTTTCTCCGGCTGTATAGTTTTACTGCCAGATACAGGACATTATCGCGGAGAAAATGTCGGATTCGCTTCCGACGAAGCAACTCCGGATGCATATAGGGACTCACCTCATCCTCAAAAAACTGCTCGGCGAATACTTTGTGTTCTTCCAGTTCAGGTTCGCCTTGCAACAAATAGATGTCGTTGTCTTCCAGTTCAGGCAGAATGTGATTCTGGAAGATCTCCCCGAATGTTTCCAGTTGGCGATTAATCTCCTGGAAAACCGTTTCATACAGTTCCTCAGGGCTAAAGTCCAGATCCTGCCGTTTTTTCTTTTTGACTGTCAGCAACGACCGGACAGAGGCGATCCGCACCTTGAAAAACTCATCCAGGTTACTGGAATAGATGGCGAGAAATTTAATTCGCTCGTACAGGGGCAGGTGCTGATCAGCGGCTTCGAGCAGGACACGATAATTGAAAGAGAGCCAGCTGAGGTCCCGGTCAAAATATTTGGAATGAGGCATGGAGTAATAGTTTGGCTACGGGAGAGACTGAAATTACAGCCTATTTCGCAATCATCCGGATTTCTGCGGCAAATTCACGGGCAATTTCTTCGTTCCACCTCAAGTCATGTGAATATTGCATGGCCTGAACAGCCCCAAAGCCTGCATCTTCCTCAAACCCCCAGGCGCGGGACATCCTGGCATATCTCAACCAGAGTTCCGGGTTGGCTTTGTTGTACGTCAGAGCTGTGGTAATCAGTTGGTTGGCTTCGGAAAGGTGATTGCCGGCAAATGCTATGTCAAACAGGGGCATAATGGCCTCTACATCAAGGATATTGGCTTCATACCAACTGGTGTAAACATCAATCGCCGTGGCTGAATCACCTTGTGCCAGCGCGACCCTGGCCAGGAGCGCCTCCACACCTCGATGATCTCGGCTGCCGATGTCTTCAAGCACACGGGTAGCAGCCTCCACGTCGCCGAATGCCAGCTGCGCCTGACCTATGGCAGCTTTGAGCTCCACGTTGTCAGGATCGACCAGATCCAGGCCGGCCTGCAGGTTGGCAAAAGCGAGCGTGTCGCGATCCCGGGTGTAAAGCTGCCCCAACTGCATATAGGGAGCAATGCTGCTGGAATCCAGTTGCTGGGCTTTGCGGTAGGCATTCAAAGCCGGGATGTACTGGTTTAGGGAATCGGCATAAGCTCCTATCCGCATCCATTCGTCAAAATTCAGCGCGGACAAGTCATATTCCACCTGGGCAAACACATCTTGTCCGTTGGCGAGCAAAAGCATGGCCCTTTCCTTGGTGGCCGGCTCCCAGAGGGATTCATCCAGCACCCGCACTTCGCTCAGCTTCATCAGCGCAGAGTCCTGTTTGCCAAGGTCAAGCATCATTTCTGCTTCCAGGAGAGCCGCTTTCGCAGACCCTGCTTGTGCTGCACGGGCAAAGCTGTATTCTGCCATTTCTGGCACGCCATGGCTCAGGTAAGCACCACCAATCACCATCCATACAGCTCTTGCACCGCTGGGGGCATTGGCGAGCAAATAATCGCCCCTGCTCAGCGCATAGTCGATCGAGTCCTGCTCAAACTGTCTCAACGCGTCAAGCATCACAGGGCCAAGCTCGGAGCTGCTGGACCCGATTTGCTGCACAGTGGCCCAATCAAGGCTGTCGGTGCGAGTCCAATCATAGAGTAACTGGTGATAGGTCAATACCGGATCCGAAAATTCGTGGTTTTTTGCTGCCATCCCGATGTCTGCCCCGGTGCTGAGTTCATATTCATATCCGGCAGCTAGCACGGATGCACTGAGGTCACGGCTGTCAAGTGCCATGGCCATGAAAGACTGCGCTTCCTCTAATCGATCGTATTGACGATAGACTTCAGCCAGATTGACTGCGGCGGCGGCAAGTTGCGGGTCGCGGAGCAATGCCTTCTGAAACGCGACAACAGCGGAGTCTGATTCTTTCTGCCTGGCAAACAGCACCCCCAGATTGTTCCAAACTTCTGCGCTGGCCAAAGACTGAGGGGTTCCTTCTTTGAGAAACTTCTGTGCAGCTCCCAGTTGTTCCAGAATGGTCATGAGTAGAGCACCGTTGATCCGGGCATAGGGAAATTCCAGGACAGAAGTAGCGGTCCGGTAAAAATCCAGGGCCTCTTCTGCCCGCTTGGGGTCTCTGATGGTCAGAGAGGCGAGGTTGTAGTTGGTTTTGGGACTCACGGGAGCATTGCTAAGGGCAGCGGTGTACAACACTTCTGCTTCATCCATTTGATCTGTGATCAGTGCCTGATCAGCCTGATGATTGGCGTACACATGGGCAAAGAGCCGCACACCCCGCCAGGCCTGGTATCCCTCCGCAATCACAAGAGCAATCAAGCCGATCAACCACACGATGTACATGCTCATGGCCCGCCCCCGGGTCATCAGGTAGTACAGGTGAATCCGGCGCTGCAGCAGTGGAAGGTGGTTGGACAGGAGAAATATCGTGTAGCCGATTCCTACGCCCACAAATAAAATGGCGATTAATCGCTCAAAAACCAGCAAAAAAATCGGGTCCATGGCTGTGAGGTTCACCCACACAAATCCCACAGCGATCAGGCTCCAGGCCATCAGGCCCAAAGAGAGGTCGGCTGAAGTGGGAAATACTTTCTTCACCTGGGCAAACTGGTTTAGCGAAAAAGATGGAAGCATCACGGTCGCTGCCAGAAACAGATGAACTGGTCGCAGAAAGAACCCACCATCCATCGGTAATATCCCCAATGCATCCAGGGCCCAAAGAAGTTCTAGCACCAGTAAAACGACCAGGGTCGATATGATCAAACGCGGGTCCAGGCGTTGCGACACCTGCCGCCGGTTGGTGGCGAGATACATCACCAAATTCACAGGCTCCTTTCCCGCAAACATCACGAAGGGAATAAGTAGCACCATCAAAAACGGATACGTATCCGCCATGACCTGATGTAGGGCTGTCCAGTCTCCCAGATTGGCCAGAATTAGTATCGGAGCCAGCGTCCAGATAAATAGAATCCCCCATCGAATGGGCAAGCCAAGCTTCAGCCATTCAACCTGATGGGCATAGGTGAAAACCAACGCCCCAACAATCCAGATAAACTCTATGCCATAGCCCAGAATAGCAGACTTACCCCCCAGTGCTAATCCCACGCCGGAAAAGTGGAGAAACAGCGCGTACAACAGCATTAGCAGGTAGGTCCACCAGGAACCCAGCCTGGCCAATCCGGCCAGCAGCAATGACCAGCCAAGGGCCTGGATGATGGCGAATACCCATATTGGAAATGCTTCCGGAGAAATGGGAGAGGAAGAAAAGGTGAGGGATTGTCGAAAGATCGGAAAGTCAATTACGACGCTGCGATGGCCGCTTGTGATATCCCACAACGGAATCCAGGATTCTCTAGCTTCTGACACCAGGTCCAGTTGGATCCCAAACCAATCGGGAATAGCCGCAGCTACGAGGATGAGGATGGCTGAGGCCAACAACGCAAGGACACCGATCAGCCAGGAGATGCGATAACCAGATGATTGTTTTCGCCAAAAATCAAACAGACGAATAAACGGGAGGCGGTTCAGATCCATGTATCAGCGCTCTTTGTCCACAACCTTAGGCAGACGGAAATAGGGCCCATTTCGGTCGGGGGCCTGAGTCAGCATACGGTCCCGGTCCAGGGGTGGTTCAGGAATGTCGTCCACACCGTTAAATGCATGATCCAGGGGAGAAATCATGGGCGCAATGCCAGTTACATCTACTTGTTGAAGCTGCTCCACAAAATTCACCATTTGCTGTAAGTCCCGAATCAATCTGGCTCTCTCTTCAGCAGGGATCTCAAGTCTGGCCAAAGTAGCCAGTCGGTTCAGCATAGCTTCATCTACTTTCATAGCGTTCGAAGATACAAGAATCTCCGCGTTTGATCAGCGCATCAACGTGAGATTTCCCGTAAATGGACGATCCCCTATGGTCAGGACATAGAAGTACACCCCTTCTTTGGCCTCGGTTCCACTCGGATGTAGTCCATTCCAGCCCTGATCAGGCTGAAGCGAAGAAAACATCGGCCGTCCCCATCTGTCGTAAATTTCCAGCAGAAAGGTGTCTGAGCCTTCATATCTCACCATGTACTGGTCTTCTATACCGTCGTTGTTTGGGGTAAAGACATTCGGAATCAGCAGATCCGGATCCCTGACCTCAAACCAAACCAGGGTATCACTCACACAGCCCGCGGGGTCGGTTACCCTCAGCCGCACAGGATATCGGCCCGCCTCGCGGAATTCATAGGTAGGATTCTCCTGAGAAGAAACCCCTCCATCGCCAAAGTCCCAAAACCAGGAGCTTGCACCAGCCGTCTGAGAGGAAAACTCAATCGCTCCAAAGGGAATGTACAACGTGCTGTCTGCGCCAGGACTGGAGGTAAAGGCAGCCTCTATTCCGTCAAACACCACAATAGGAAGCACTTCGCTGGTGGCTGTGCAGCCACCGACACCTGTTACCGTCAGGGTGACCGGATATACGCCAGGCACCGTGTAGGTATAAAACGGGTTTGGCTCATTCGACATGACCCCTTCATCCCCAAACCGCCAGATATAGCTGATGGCGTCATCCGACTGCTCAAAAAAGGCTACTTCAAGGTCCTCGCAGCCTTCCGTCAGAGAGCTGTAGAATTCCGGAATTGGTGTGGGGTGGACTGTCAGGGAGACCGAATCTTCTCCGCTGCATCCCAGCTCATCGGCCACCACACGGTAGGTAGTGCTGGTGTTGGGAGCTGCCAGCGGCGTGGCCGAATTAGGTTTGCTGAGCCCTGTGGAGGGATACCAGGTGAAGGTTGCATCGCCAAGGCCTCCCGAGGCCCTGAGCTGCACAGAATCACCGGAACAGAAACGGGTGGTATCAGCGCTGACCGTGACTTCCACTGCTTTGATAACATCGATTTTGACGATATCGGTGGAAGAGCAGGCCCCGGTTCCAACCTTGAGCTCATAGGCAATGGTCTGAGACGGAGACGCCAGTGGGTTGGAGATGAATTTCCCGGAGAGAAAATCGTCGTTGATCCATTCATAGAAGATCGGTCCAGCAGGCTGCCCGCCCAGCATGTTGTAGCTTCCCTGCAATTGCAGGGTATCTCCGTTGCACAGGGTCGTGTCCGGCCCGGCATCAGCGATGGGGGTAGGATTGACCGAAACCGTCACATCATAAATGAAGCCTTCGCATCCGTAGCTGGACATAGCATATAGCTCGTAGATGGTCGTTTGTGTTGGGAAAGCGAGCGGTTTGGAGGCAGCCGGATTACTCAGCCCCAAAGCTGGCGTCCAGGTAAAGGAATACGTGGCTGTGGAGTCTCCCCCTGCGAGTCCGGAGAAGGCAATGGTATCACCGGCACAGATTTCATAGCCTGTTCCGGGATCAGCCGTTGGGAGGGTTCTGACAAATACTGTCATGGAGTCTGCTTCGCTCGGGCAGCCATTGGACCAGGCCGTGAAAAAATAAGTGGTTGTGCGAGGGGGGCTTACCAGGGGTGCTTTCTGGGAGGAATCATTTAATCCGGTCGAAGGTGTCCAAACGTATGAATAGTCAGGACCGGCTTCGCTGGCGAAGCCCAGCATCATAGCTGTATCGCCCAGGCAGATGTCCATGTCAGGACCAGCTTCGACCACGGGACGTTCTTTGACAAAAACGGTGACGGTACTCAGCGTGTCCAGGGTCGTGTTGTCGCTAGTACAGCCATTGGCCGAGCCCACAATCACGGTGTAAATGGTCGTGGTATCCGGGTTGGCAAAGGGGTCGATTACATTCGGATTACTCAGTCCGGCCGATGGAATCCACTGGTATGTGTAGGGGCCGGGAGCTTCTATCGGGTTGAGGATGGTACAGCCCAGTTTGGTGCCCAGTCCCCCTTCACAAATGAATTCATTAGGCCCGGCATCGGCGATGGGTAGATGCTTCACATTCACCTGAATGCCGTCGATTTCGCTGGTGCAGCCGTTTTTGTCGGTGATCTGAACGAAATAGGTCGTCGTATCTGTCGGATTCACGATCGGATTGGAAACAGCTGGGCTGCTCAGGCCACATTGCCCCGGATTATCGCACCACCACTTATAATAGTAGGGTGTTGTGCCGCCGATAGGTGTAGCCTGAATCTGAACCCCACCCGTTCCGGCACAGAAAGATGTGTCTTTCCCGGCAAATGACATGAACGAGGTATTTACTTTAATCCAGACCGTATCTTTGGTCTCCTTAAACGGTGGGCAGGTTTCTTTATCTATGCCCGTGATGATGCTCCGGTAAATGGTTCCCCCATTGGAACAGTCCGATTCAAAGCAGACGGTGCCAATGATCGAATCATTTCGGAAGGTCACATCCAGGTCTGTAAGCATCAGAGTGGCCCCAAACATGTCCTGGAAATCGGCAGTGTAGGTCACGCCATTGCCGGTAGTCTGGTCGGCGATGAAAAAATCGTAGCAGACATCATCCCCAATTTCGATATACACGGTGTCGCCCACAGCATTGAGACCGGAAAGGTCGTGGCCCACCACGGGTGGAGCTGTGAGTGGATCGCTGATTTTGATGTACACCGTGTCTAGCACTGATTTTTCGTTGTCGCATTCCCCATTGTCTTCTGCGCCCACAATCAATTCCACCAGCTGGCCTTCGTAGTCGCAGCTTGGTGTCCAGCATACTTCCCCCAGCACAGGGTTGAGGCCGATGTAGGAGAAGCTAGGCCCGTTGGGATCGTTGAAGATGGGGCTCACAGTGAATGGTGTGAGCACATCCCCCGTATTGACATCGGCGAAGTTCAGGTTGAAGCAAATGCTGTCCGTCGCATCGACAAAGATCGTATCCCCAATGGTTGTGAGGCCATTTAGCAACAAGGTTGAAGTAGGAGGATCGTTGGGTGGCAGGCTGATCTGGATATAAACAGTGTCAGTAATCGTGGAAGACTGATTACATGCTGCCTGATCTTCCACCGAGAGCACAATAGGCACGACGGTATCGATGAATTCGCAGCCGGGCGTCCAGCACACTGTGCCGGTTATAGGGTTGGTTCCACTGGTAGTGACCACAGGCGGGTTGGGGCCGACGAAAACAGGTCCTAACGGCGTAACTGTGATAGGATCACCGTCCGGGTCATTGGCAGTGAAAGAATAGCAAAACGGATCATTGGCCAAGACAAAAATAGTGTCATTGCTGAAATCATTGCCAAGCAGATTCGACACAATGCCTGGCCCGCCATTTGGGGGCGGTGACACAGATACATACACCGTGTCAGTAGCTTGTTGCACATTGTTGCATTCGCCTATATCCTCAACGCCAATGATGAAAGGAATAACCTGATTGAGGTACTGGCAGTCAGGTGTCCAGCAAATGGTGCCCGTGAGCGGATTGGTTCCGTTGGTTGTTACCGTGGGTGCGCCGGCGGCATTGAAGATCGGACTCAGCGGCTGGAAGGTCAGGTTGGTACCTGCATCGGGGTCGCTGGCTGAAAAGGTGAAACACATGTTGTTAAGCGCTGATACATAGATGGTATCATTGCTGAATACGTTTCCATTCAAATCTGCCTGGATCGCAGGCGGAGCATTGGGAGGGGGAATAATGGTGACAAACAGCTGTCGGCTGGTCGGCAATATGTTGTTACACAATGACAAATCTTGTGCCCCAATGGAGAGTTCGACGGTTTGTCCGGCGAAAGAGCAATCAGGGGTCCAGCATACCTGCCCGGTGAGGGGGTTCACACCTGAGTATGTCAGGTTTGGGCCGTTGGGTGCATTAAACACGGCACTCAGTCCGAAGGCGATCAGGCTATCACCCGGATTGGGATCGTTCACAGTAAAAGGCACGCAGAAACTGTTTTGCGCCTCTATGATGATGGTGTCGCCGCTGGTGTTGAGCCCGCTGAGATCCGGATTGATGGTCGGAGCTTGATTAGATGGGACGTATACCTTCACCCAGACCGTATCAAACACATCCCCGACATTGGTACAATCATCAACATCAAATCCGGCCACAATCAGTGGCACAGTCTGCCCGTCATAGGCACATGCCGGCGTCCAGCACACCTGTCCCTGGATCGGATTGGTACCAGACCAGGTGAAGGTCGCTTTGGGAGGGAAAAAATTTCCGTTGCCGAAAGGCGCCGATACAGAGTAGGCCGTGAGTTGATCACCGGGAATAGAATCTTGGATCGTCACATCATAGCAAAATGGGTCGCCCGCAGTGACGAAAATCGTATCGTTGGCGTGGTTGGTGCCTGTGAGATCATGGGAAATCACAGGTGGTTTGCCCTGCGGGAGACAGGCCAGGATATGGATCTGAAAATCCCGGCGGTTTTCACTCAGTAGCACGCCATTCCGATATTCGAACACAGAGATGGCGAACACATAGATGCCCACCTGATTGGGCGTGACAGTAATGAAGCCTGTTTGGGAATCAATGTTGAAATTTCCGGAACCAAACGGATCGCTGAATGTGTATCCGGGTGCGAAAGCCACATTGTTGTAGGGAGGCCCACCCATGATGTTGGTAAATGGATCGACGGTGGGTGGGGTTCCGCCGGCCTGCGGATTACCGGTGCCTTGTCCCAGCGAGTTGGTGCCTGTCCAGGGATTGACAATGGCATAGACGAGTGAGTCGCCATCTATGTCGGTGGCAGAGTGATCAAAGCTAAATGGCTGGTTGGCACAGAGAAAAATGGGCGGCACTTGATCAAAGGTGGGCATGGTGTTGCAATTGGCCTCAGCCGATCCGGGTACGCGGGCCAGAAACGTAATGCCTTCTTGTAGGGGAACCAGGAGGTTGTCGATGGCCTGATTCCGGCAACAGCGCGACCAACCAAGATAGTATCCATCTGGGTTAGGCGGCAGGGTAATTTGGGTTTTGTAGATCCCTTCTTCTACACAAATATTGGGTGTCTGTGCCACGCAGGCTCCCCAATCTGTCGGTTGAATCTGGGGCGTGTTGGGGGGCACGGGGACGTTCACCGTTT
>CAZLKP010000139.1:0-10796 GCA_964560095.1 uncultured Bacteroidia bacterium | reverse complement strand
GGCTACCTGGATACCATTTCGCTTGCACCACTCAAAGGTCGCCTCTGCTCCGGGCATGGCGGTCACATGCTGCTCATAGTGAGCGATCATGATTTCTGTATAACGGTCGAAAAGCCTCATCGCTTCCTCCTCCAGCTCTGGAAATCGCCGGGACTCCAACTGATCAATGGTGATGGATTCTCCCCGACTTCGGGCGATCATGTATTGATAGAGGTGGATTTTGTTGGTGCCGATACTACGCTCAAATTCTTCGAGCGTGACGGGCAGCTCAAATTCTCTGGCTGCTTCGAAAAGGCTTTTCGCCACAGCGTTATCATCTTCTACTGTGGTGCCGGAAAGGTCAAAAATGGCAAGTTGAATGGAAGGCATATATGGTTGGGGTTGATCGTCGGGGATTAATCTGCGAGCTGGATTCCGACCCGGTAGGGGTTGTGCTTTATGGCATATTCGAAGGCCTCCTGAGCATCCTTGAGGGCGGGGATCTCGTGGACCAGATCGACAAAAGGAAATGCCTGATGATGGCCTTCGATGAAGTCCACTGCCCGGATCAGATCAGACTGATTGTAATTATGAAGTCCTTTGATGGTCAGGAGGTTTCGAATGATTTCTTCCGCATTGACCTCAATCGGCTCCTGGGGATAGGTGCCTCCGACCCAAGCAGCCGTCCCCCCAATCTGAAGCCAATCCAGGCTGGCCTCCATAGCGCTGTTGGCGCCACTGAGTTCAATCACCACCTGGGCAGAGCGGCCCATTCTTTCCATCCGGTGCGGCTGGATGGCCGTGTGAGCCCCAAAGTGTTGGGCGAGTTTCAGTCGTTTTTCTGAAATATCCACGGCAATCACTTCCTTCGCACCGCTCACGGAAGCCATGGCACACCCAACGATCCCCAGCATGCCAGCACCGGAAATGATGACCGTTTCTTTTTCCACATCACCTGCCAGCCTCATAGCACCTGCCACAGTCGCCACAGCGCAGTTGATGAGCGAGGCTACCTTCAGGGGTACCGATTCATCAATCTTTAGTACCGGCGTGTGAGGTCGAAGCAAGGTGTGAGAGCTGAGCCCGCCATGAAAACAATTGGCCTCCGTGAGTTGCTCGTGTCCGTATTTGAAGAGATCCGGTGATTTTTGGGGAATCCCTTTTTGAGCCATTTTAGAAGAAGGGTCACTGGCGTAAATCCCCCACGTGATTCGGTCGCCAGGCTGTAGGGTACGCCCACGGCTATCCTCCCGCAAGGATCCCTGCCCGAACGCATCAATTCTCCCGACAATTTCGTGCCCGAGAATGGTGGGACTTTTTTCCTGCCGTTTGCCTGAATAGGTGTTCAGGTCGCTTCTACAGAGCGTTGTATACTCATTTCGGACCAGAATTTCTTCCGGGCCGGGCTCCGGAATGGCTCGTTGCTCAAATTCCAGATCTTTTCCAGTTTCATGAAATACGACAAATCGCCCCTGACTCATAACAACAAAAATTTCATAATGTGAAAATCTTTCATTCCTGGCAAAATTCAAAGAATATATGTTTAAGTCTCTGTTAAGCCAATAATGTCAGGTTTCTAAAGATCTGACATTCACCTCACCTAGTAGACACCATCAGTGGATTTTCATCACATTCAAATAACAGTTCCTTTACCTGTCCCAACCGACGCCAAATGAGAGGATTCAAAGTTGTATCACACAAGGCAGGCAGATCCTCAGATTCCTGCCTATCTTTAGGCGGGAATTGCTCCCCGATATTCCCCATTCTGCAGATTTCAGTCGAATCATATGATTCATCGAATTGGGCCCAAAATCCGCTCCCTTCGCAAAGAGCAACAAATCCGTCTGGTGCAATTGGCAGAATCTGCCAATATGAGTTCTGCACTGTTGTCGAAAATCGAAAACGGGAGGATCATCCCGACCATTCCCAAATTACTGGACCTAATCGGCGTTCTGGGGATCGAACCGCAGGTCTTTTTCGCCGAGATCAATGGGGAGGAAGCGTTTTCAGGATATTTGCTGCTTCCCAAGGCAGACTTCAGTCCTTATGTAAAAGAAGAATCTGCCGTAGGCTTTCACTATCAGTCCATTCTTGAATATGCCTTCCAGTCGGACATCCATACGTTCCAGGTCTCATTGGTGACGCTCGATCCGGAAAATTCCCGACCGAAGGTCAGTACGGATGCCCACGAATTTCTATTCATCATGACGGGAAAAATTGCCTTTCACCTCGAAGACGAAGTTCTTGATCTACAGGCCGGAGATGCCTTATTTTTTGACGGGCAAATTCCACATGTCCCCATCAATAAGCTCGACACCCCGGCTACCTACCTGGTGATTTATTTCTTTTTGAAAGATCCCGCAGGAGAAGAGAAATAACCATCCGCAAATACCCTCCCAGCACAAATTCCCTCCTTCTGCAGCGACCCCACCATCAACCCCAACAGTGCCGGGTGATTGTCAATTTCCTTCATTGTGTTCCCCGTCCCTCGAAGCAGTGCTGAAACAGTGTTTCTTCTTTTGTTGACCCCTCTTTCCCTCTCGTCTCAACACAACCTCACGCTGCAGAGGAATGATTCCTCTGTGCCTCCTCCCCCTGCCAGCTAAAATCTCTTCCAACCAACTTCATCTATTGTCTGCATTCTGATTTTCCCTATATTCAAATGGTGTGATTGGTTCTGCAGACCGAGACCCCGCATCACCCGGCATTGTTTGCCTGAGAAGAACCTGGAGATTCATGGGAGATTTGAATGTAAAGTCTGTGCGCACCCGAGAGGAGCAACAGCAATTTGTGCGCTTTTTATTGAAAGATGCAGCTGCCCTTGAACGGATGTTGCGAGAAGAATGGTTCGAAACAGATCCTCTGCGGATCGGTGCTGAGCAGGAAATGTGCCTGGTGGACCGATTCTGGAAGCCCAAACACGTCAACCTGGAAGCGCTCGAAGCCATCGGAAACGATGCGTTCACCTCAGAACTTGCCAACTTCAACCTCGAAGCCAATCTGGACCCGCTGGTGTTTTCAGGCGATTCGCTCTCGGTGATGCACCAAAACCTGAAAGACACGCTCGAAGCGGCCCAGGTAAAGGTGCAGGGGCTCGGAGCCAATCTCCTGCTCTGTGGCATTCTCCCCACCATCCGAAAAGCCGATGTGGAAATCGCCAACATCACCCCGCTCGACCGCTACAAAGCGCTCATGGATGGCCTCAAAGAGCTCCGTGGCGAGGCGTTTGAACTGCGGATTACCGGCATTGACGAACTCAACCTCAAGCAGGATACCGCCATGCTGGAAGCTTGCAATACCAGCTTCCAGGTTCACTTGCAGGTCACGCCCGACCAGTTTGTACAGCGTTACAACTACGCCCAGGCATTGGCCGGACCGGTCATGGCCTGCGCTGTTAATTCACCCATGCTCTTTGGCCGAAGGCTCTGGCAGGAAACGCGAATCGCACTCTTCCAACAGTCAATTGATATCCGCACGCTTACCGAACATTTCCGCGACCGGAGTCCCCGGGTCACCTTTGGGAATCACTGGTTGCGCGACAGCCTCATGGAGATCTATCGCGAGGATGTGGCCCGGTTCAAAGTGCTCCTTGTAACCGATGTAGATGAAGACGTATTCGACAAAATGGAGAATGGCATCACCCCAAAACTCCGGGCCCTGAATATTCATAATTCTACCGTTTATCGCTGGAACCGCCCCTGCTATGGCATTTCGCCCAACGGAAAACCTCACCTCCGGATCGAAAACCGGATCTTTCCCGCAGGCCCAAGCCTCCCCGATGCCGTAGCCAATGCCGCATTCTGGCTGGGCCTCATGAATGGCATGGAAGACGAGTACCCCGATATCAGCGAGGTCATGGACTTCTCGGATGCCAAATCCAATTTCTTCGCAGCAGCCCGATTCGGGATGGATACCCAGTTTACCTGGGTCGATGACAGGCGTGTATCACCCTCCCAGCTGATCCTCGAAGAACTCCTGCCCATCGCCCGGCACGGACTGAAAAAACGAAACATTCGTCAGGCGGATATCGACACCTACCTGAGTATCATTCAGGAGCGGGTGGAGTCCTGTAATACAGGATCCCGCTGGATGCTGAAATCATTCAACAAGTTGGCCAAACAGGGAATACCACGAGATGAGATCGTTACCTCCATCACCTCATCTATCTATGTGAATCAGCACCTGGGCAAACCCGTTCACCAGTGGGATCTCGCCAGCCCGGATAATATGGATTATGAGCCCACAGCCCTGCTGGTGGAAGAATTCATGCAAACCGACCTCATCACCGTGCAGGAGGAGGACATCGTGGATTTGGCCGCCACACTCATGGACTGGCGGAAAATCAGGCATGTGGCCGTCGAAGACAGGGAAGGCACCCTCGTGGGACTTATCACCATGCGCATGCTGATGCGCTACATCGCAGCCGCTTTCCAGGCCGACAAAGACAATGTGACTGTCACAGTCAAAGAGGTCATGCACCGAAACCCAGTGACCATTTCCCCTGACCATACGATCATTCATGCCATGGAATTGATGCAGGACAACCAGGTTGGCTGTCTTCCCGTCCTGAAAAACGGCCACCTGGTCGGAATGATCACGGAAGCTGAGTTCCTCAATATCACCGGCAACCTCGTGCGAAGGCTCGCCAAAAAAGGACAGGCAAATTTGCTGAGAGGAAAAGAATAGAAGCAGAAAAGGTCGAAGAGCGGGAGGAGGGAAGAAGGTAAATGGATTATCCGAGCAGTAGTTTGATCAGTTGCATGAATCCCAATATAAGCGTCACGAAGACCACGAAGGCACCGAGGACATTCCCGATCGGTCGGTTTTTGTGTGCCCCCATGCCCCGGTTCATCATGATGAGGAGTATGATCGCGACCAGGGGGAGTGCCAGGCCATTCAGAGCCTGTGCTGCAATGATTGCCGGGATCGGTTGTAATCCGGAAACTCCGAAGATCAATCCTGCTAACAAGACCAGCCCCCAAAGCACCTGAAAGTAGCGTTTTGGAACTGGGAAGAGTCCCTTTATTGCCAAAGCGGTCGCCCAGGGAGCAGTCACAGCAGAGGTAAACCCAGCGGCCATCAGGCCAATGCCCAGCATCTTTCTTCCTGCAAGCCCCATCCGCTGTTGCACCATACGTTCCAGCCCGGAGAAAGAAAATTCGCCATCCATCCCAACGGATGCGATCAACACAGCCATGGAAATCACCCCACCAAGCAGCACAGCAACACTCAATCCCAGACGCATCTCCCTGACAGATTGGCCCTTACCAATGCTCCCGCCCAGAAACACATTGTAGGGCACGATGGTGGTGCCGACCAGCCCCAGAACGAGCCATTCGGCATCTTCAGGAATCGTGGGGACAACCATTGAGGACATCCAGACACTGACCGGATCAGGGGCCTGCGTGGCCAGCACCAGAAACATGCCTCCCATCACAACCACCAAGAGTCCCAGCACCTGAGCCATGCGCTCCTGCCGCCCCGACCAAAGGATTACCGCTGCTAGCAGACAGAAACCAATCACCGCAGGGATGGTAGCAGTATCCGGATCGGTCTGAGGAAAAAGCATGCGGATTCCCGCAACTGCCCCCAGCAAATTGCCGGCTTCATAAGCAATGCCACCAATACCAATGGCTGCCACGAGAATTCCGCGAACCCAGATGGAAGGGAATGTGCTCCTTATTCGTTCTCCAAGCGATTGACCACTTACCAGATAGCTACGCGCAGACATTTCCTGCAGCAGGAGACAGGCCAGGGTCGAGAAGAGCAAAGCCCAGAGCAGGCTGTAGCCGTGATCAGCGCCTGCACGAGCAGCGGTGGTCACGGTGCCTGGACCGATGAAAGCAGCCGCGATCACCGACCAAAACAAAATGAGTCCGATTCGCCTCATGCACCAAAAATCAGGATTGCCACCAGGGAGCCGGAGCTGCTGTGACGGCTTTGACAGACATGGTGGAAGTGATCGTCTTGACAAAATACATTGGAATGGTCCCTTTATTTTTGACCGGAAGCGGTCCCCGTGCCATACAACTGGCCCGATCCCGAACGAGCTGATACGTATCTTCAGACACATTGACTTCCCAGGCCTCTCCGGCAGATTCCATCCGTGCGGCGATGTTCACCGCATCCCCCCACACATCATAGGCGAACTTTTTGTTCCCAATCACCCCGGCGACGATGTTCCCGCTGTTGATCCCGACACGAAGCTCCCACGGTCGCTCCCCCCGCATTTCCTTTTCCACCTTCCACTTGTGCATGAATTCCTGCATTTTCAATGCAGCGGCAACCGTTGCAAGGGCATGATCGGGATGCGGATCGGGCACACCTGCCACAGCCATGTAGGCATCACCAATAGTCTTGATTTTTTCCAGCCCATATTGCTCCACAATGTCGTCGAACTGTCGGAAGACATAATTCAGTTCTGAGATCAACTGCTCCGGGCTAAGGTCTGCAGCAATGCGGGTAAACCCCTTGAAATCGGTAAAGAGGATCGATACCTCATCGTATTCGCGGGGCATGACCGATTTCTTCTCGATGAGTTCTTTGGCGATTTCGGTCGGGAGAATGGAAAACAGCAGTTCTTCTGTTTTTTGCTTCTCCTGCTCCACGTCTTCCTTGGCTTTTTTTCGAAGTCGTGAGCGGTTCACAAAGAACATGATGAGCAAAAAAGCCACCAGGCCGCCTCCGGCGGTAGCGAGGATGAAGGTTTGTTCCCGGGCTTCTTTGGCAACCAGTTCAGAATTGAGCGCTTCCTTTTCCAACTGACTGGCTCTCAGCTCTGCAGAATCCCGCTTGCGCTGCATGGTGAGCAGGTTGGTGGTACTCACGAGAATTTTGTTGGAATCCTGCTGGGTCGTCAGCGAATCACGCACGCCCTCAATGCGTTCCTGGACTTCCTCCACTTCCATCTGAATTTCCTGTTTTTCCAGATAATTCTGAAGCAGGACCACCGCCGTGCCGATGTTTTTGTCCACCGTTCTCCGGATAGCCGGATTCCGACTTTGCTTGGCATGACCGAGGGCTACGTTGAAGTGATTGAGAGCCTGCTGGAAGTTTTGTAGCTCAACCTGCACCTCTCCCATCCGGTTGAGGTTGTAGGCCATTTCTTCATGGCTCCCGCCTTTTTTTGCATAATCGGATGCCCGGGTGTAGTAACTGTAGGCCTGCTCGTACTTCCCTTGGACTTCGTAGGCATTTCCGGCCAGCCTGCAGTCTTTGGCCAGCTCCAGTTGATTGGCCTGGCTGGAGGTTAAGTTATTGCTTTTCCAGGTGATGGTTTGATCGAGGTGGGAGATGGCCTGATTGTATTGCCTGCTCTGGAAGAGGAGAAATCCCAGGTTGGAAAGGGCATCTCCGCGCTGCTCTTTGAGGCCGAGATTGGCAGCCGTGGTAATGGCTTGCCGGGCATAGCCGAAAGCCACGGTGGGGTGTTCCGTGAGCAGGGATCGCGAGGCAGCCATCAGCCGCTGGATTTTCTCCGGGCCATTATTCATCCTTTCCAGATCGTTCCGCAATTGCTGAAGATCGGTTTGGGCATGCGAGGAGAAAAAAAGCGTCAACAGCAAGAGGCTGAATCCGGCTCGTAGCATTCGAATCATGAAGATTGGATCTGGGATGCAAGCTTTACAAAAATCTTTTCTAAGTTACAAAAGACTGAATGTATTTGGAAGCAGGCAATTCTTCGACCCTACGTATCAATCTGTAAATCTCCTGCATTTTCGCCTGAATATCCCGGTGAAGTCTTTATCTTCCTTCCCTGCTATGGCATTGGACAAACAACAGATTCTGGATGCGCTTGAATCCTCGCCACTTTTTGCTGGTTGCGCACCCGACATCCTGGAGGATGTGGCCAAGAGGGTCAAGTTCCGGCAATATTTTTCACAGGATGTAATTGTGTGGCAGGGCCAGCCTAGCACATCGCTTTTTCTGGTGGTCAACGGTATTGTCGCAGTCAAGCAGCGGCATCGGGATACCGAACAAATTCTGGCCTACCTGATGTCTGGCAATACGTTCGGTGAGGTGGGAATTCTCGAAAACCAGCCCCGCTCCGCTACTGTGCAGGCACTCTCGGAAGTGGATGTGCTGGTGATCCAGCGCGATGATTTTATCGACATGCTGAATAACCACGCCAAAATCGCCATCGCCCTGGCTAAAGTACTGGGTGCTTATTTGCTCAAAACCAACCGCCGCAAAAGCGGGGCACTTGCACAGACCCGGGTGATGATGCTCATTCCCACCGAAAAATCCATGGGTGCCGGCACACTCGCAGCGATGATGGCAACTGAAATGGTAGAAATGCGCCAAAGCCCTACTGCCATTCTTGACTACCCAGATGCCCATCGCATTCTCGGCAGCTTTCAGGTGGATCGGGGCAAACTGGCCTTTCGCCATCCCGAAGGATTTGATCTGCTGTTACCGCAGCTCGACCGACACCTGCCTTCCAGCACTCGCACCACCATTCTGATGGAACAATTGCTGGAAACCTATGACAACATCGTCGTAATCGTGCGGGGAGACCTCGACGAAGGAGCACACACCATGCTGGAGCACGCCGACCAGATCCTGCTTATTGCACCTCCAACCGACCAAGGGAAAAAAGAAGTGGAGCATTTGCGGCGCAAGCTCAAAGGAAAAATTAGACACGAAGAAACCAATGTGCTGGTGCTCACCAGCCGGGCCAAAGCCAAGTGGGCCGATGCGCCTGAAGACGAGGAATCCGACTTTAACCTGCCCTACATACCCGGATTTCCCACCTTTCAAATTCCGCCTCCTGAACTCCAGGAAGTACCTGATTCTCTCGCCAACATGATCAAAACCTGCGTGCAACGCCTCGAACGAGACCAAAGCATCGGGATCTTTATTCCTACAACCACCGATGTCAATCAGGCTTCCGATACGAGTCAGCATATGGATGAAGCGATGGCATTCATGGCCGAACGCTTTGGAGGAGCTACCTGCAAAATCGTGAATGGCGTCTGGCTCAGCGAACGCCTCGGCCTTGTGGGCGAAGTAGTCTATGTCGTTTATTCCTATCTTACCCAATCAGACATGACCCGTTATCTCGACGAAGTGGTCGAATACCTCAAGCAACTCAAACGGGAACTCAACCAGGAAGCCATGGCCTTGGAAATCAACCGCAAGCTCACCTTGATCTGATCAGCCACTAACTACACTCAGCGGCGTGGGCGTGAAACACAGCACAAAAATGGCCATAGCCACCCAGCCCAGAATCTGCCGGGGACGGTTTACCCGATGCTCGAATGTCGCTGGCGGATGATCTAATCCGACTACCTGCACCACCAGCAGTGTATACACCAGCCAGATCATGTTGGGCTGTAGATCCGGAAGGTTCCATTTGATCAATGTCTGCATCAGGAACAAGAGCAACGAAATGAGGGCTACCTCTTTCCAACGCTCCTTCCCCAGTACTTTGCTCATCACAAAAATGATGAACAGCAAGTAGATGCCCACACTCAGAAAGCCCCAGGCATCTATGCCACGAAAATCCACCAACCCCGTTCCACCCGAAAACAACAACCCAATTACGGCGAAACGCGCCACAAATCCCGCTGCTTTTCGCCCGAACATCCCGTAGATAATATGCCCACCATCCAACTGCCCGATTGGCAAGAGGTTCAAAGCCGTGAAAAATAAGGTGATATAGCCCACAAACAGGAACGGATAGTGCAGCAAGTCGAAATGGGAAGGCACTTGCTCCGGATCATCTACCAGAACTGCCTTCATTGCTTCAAACAGCAGGCTGCTCCCAACATGATAGGCCATCACCTGGATGTCATCCCCATCGGCAGCTTCTGCTTCTATGTAGGCAAATAACTCTTCCTCGGAAGGCACATGCCCGAAGTAGCGTTCGTAGTCGGGCTCCACCGCCGACATATAGCTTTCCCTATCTGGCAAATGGGTGAACCCATAGCCTAGCAACAACAACGAAATCACAAAACCGGCGAGCGGCCCGGCAATGCCGATATCAAAATATTTCCGGGTAGTGGAGGGGACCTGCCGCAACCGGATCACAGCTCCCAGAGAGCCAATATTCAATACGCCCGGAATGGGCACGAAAAAGGGAATGTAGTAGGGAAGAGAAGCTTTGACCTTGTGGTAGCGGGTCGTGAAATAATGGCCAAATTCGTGGAAGCTTAAAAAGGCTAAAAAGGAGAGTGAGTACGGCAAACCCAGCCAGAGGTCTTCCAGTGACAGCATCCGGGACTCCGGAAAAAAGCCATCCATATTGAGCCAATATTTACCGCTGACCAGCTCTGCTCCAGCAAACATGGTGGTTGCTGCAGCGGCCAGAAACAGGAGACTGTGGATGAGAATGGTTTTCCAGAGTGGACGTGGACGGCGGAGAGACTGCGGCATGCGAGGTGGTCAGGATTGGCTCAAAGGTAACCGAATTCCGGAAATCTGACGAGCAGATCGTATCTTGTTGGATATGTCGATCCAAGCATTTCTTGACCTACAGCCCGAAATCCAGGAGGCATTGATCCGGGGAGAAGCAGTGGTGGCTCTGGAGACCACCATCATTTCCCACGGCATGCCATATCCTGAGAACCTCCAAACAGCGCAAAAGTTGGAATCCATTGTGCGGGAAGAAGGCGCGACCCCCGCCACCATAGCCATCATTGATGGCCGCGTAAAAGTGGGCCTCTCCCAGGAAGATCTCTCATTTTTAGCTCAACCCGAAGGACAAACCATCCGAAAGGCCAGCCGGAGGGATCTTGCCAGTATCATCAGCCGGAAAGAGCATGCGGCCACCACCGTGGCTGCCACCATGATCTGCGCCGCATGGGCCGGCATTC
>CAZLKP010000138.1:8290-10820 GCA_964560095.1 uncultured Bacteroidia bacterium | reverse complement strand
GCATTTCACGCTATTCACGGTGTTTGGTGGGGCCTTATGGTTGGCAGCATCCTGTTTGGATGGTTAACTTTTGGTTGGATTGTTGCGCTGTACATGATAAGGATTGTGCCAACAACGATAGCCTGGTCACACCTGTCTGATCGGTTGCATGTCCGATGGTGGACATACCCTGCTTTGGATTTAATGTATTTTCTCTACAATTTATTTGTAATCCCATTGGGACTAATCAGACGACCTACATGGACATAAAACCAAAAGTTTCCAAAAATACACAGGAGGATCGGGATCTGGTTGCGGCGGCAAAACGTGGGGAGGAAAAGGCATTTGAAACCTTACTCAAAAAGTACCGGAAATCTGTCTACTACATGCTTCTGAAGATGGTCAAGAACGCCGATGACGCCGAGGACCTCACCCAGGAGGCCTTTGCGAAGGCGTTCAATTCCATTGAGAAATTTGACTCGAAATTTGCTTTTTCAACTTGGTTGTTCAGGATTGCTACCAATAACTGTATCGACTTCATTCGCAAAAAGCGGGTACAGACAGTGTCAATCGATCAGCCGGTTGAGGGAGATGACGGTTCCAGTATGCGCTTTGATGTGAAGGATGAAGATCTTGACCCAAACGATGCCATGCTCAAAAAGCAGCGTAAGCGCTATCTGAGGATGGCTATTGAGCGACTGCCGGAGAAATACCGGGAGCTGGTGGATCTGAGGTATTTCAAGGAATTGTCATACGAGGAAGTTGCCAACGAACTTCAGATTCCGCTGGGCACGGTTAAGGCCCAGCTATTCCGGGCCAGGGAACTGCTGAATCAGGAATTGAAGAACCTGAAATCTCAGATGTAATTTCGTTCAACCATATCCCGACAAAAAGGAGGCTATCTCATAAGTCGAGACAGCCTCCTTTTTTATTATTAGGGTCTGAGGAACATTAGACCTGGGACATCTGAGCCCCCTTTGATCATTCCTCAGATTTTCAATATGTCTATTTCCCTTACATTTTCCAAACCCTATCTGTGGGATAGCGCCTCCCGTGCGATGCCTTCAAACAGCCAGTTGGCAATCAGTTGCCGGTTTCCTTCAATCACCAACCTCGCCTGATCGTTGCGATTTCGGATGTTGCCCAGCTCAATGAAAACTGCCGCAGGTAAGCACTCCCGCAGCATGTGAAGGTCCCGGGCCGACACGGTTCCTTCATATCCCCGTCCCTGACGATACTCATCATATTTTCGCTTGATGGTGGCCCGAATGGTTTCTGCCAGGGCATAACTGACCGGATCGTCGATCTTGTGGTAGAAAAACATATCCACTCGCTGGTTGCGGGAATCAGAATCTATATGAACGACGATGAGTCGTTGGTAGCGAACACCCTGGCGGAGATTTTTTTCATACAGGTCATTGATCACATCTGATCGCTGTGTGAGGCGTTCACTCTGGGAAATGGGGATTTCCTGATTGATCCAGCATTGCTCGTCTTTGTCACAAGGGAGAATTTCTCCCGTCCGGATACCGTCATTGTCATCCCGAATGATCATATAAACAGTGGCTCCGTGAGCCAGCAAATTTCGGCAAAGACGAAGGGATACGTCATAGGCGTATTCGTCCTCACACAGACTTTGTCCATGATACTGACCTACAGCGCCGGGGTCGGGGCCGCCATGACCGCCCACCAGATAAAACACACATCCTTTGAGCTGGTTGCTCTCGAGTGGAACTTCTGCATAGGCATCCCCGAGAATCGGATAACTCCCGCGGATCGGCGCGTTGGTGACGGGTTGGGCTGTGAGAGGTTCGAGGATACTGCTATTACTTGAATTGACAGGAGCCTGGGAAGGTTCATTCATTTCCTCTTGGCAATTTAGGTAGTGGCAGGGAACCCACAGCACCTGATCCTGCCTGTAATCACCCAGCTTCAGCCCTGCCTGATGCATGCGCTCATTGTATTGCTGCACCTGTACAGCCCAGTCATAGTCGCTAACTCCGGTTGTGGATCGAATACTTCTCCCGTTGTAGGAAAAGATTAGAATCGGGAGTTGGTAGTTTTTGTGGAGAACAAGCCCCTGATTTTTCCTGAGGCTATTAGTTTGGTAAAAGTAAGAGGTACCACAGTCGGTGTTGACCTCATATCTTTTTAGGAGAGAAAGAACGCCGTCACCTCGCCGGAGCTCGGCTTCAACATGACTTTGCTGGGCCGTGAGAAAGGCGGGGAAAAGGCAAACCAAGGAACAAGCGAAAAAGCAAAAAATGGTATTCATGGGCGATAAAATCCTGCTCTATTCACTGAAAATTAGCGCTTTTTTGTCAATCAAACGCATTTTTCCTCCCAACCTTGTAATTCTTGGCTGTGTCTATCCTGTAAAATGCATCATTTGATCGTATTATGAAGGTCCTTAGAAAAGTCACAGGGTTTCTTTTTTCGATTCTCTTCATGCTTCTGCTGCCATTTTGGATCCTGTTTCGGGGCACCATTTTTTTGTATGAGGAGCACCAGTGGTGGTATGTGCTGGGGCTTGCTATCATGGGAATCGTGG
>CAZLKP010000138.1:0-8280 GCA_964560095.1 uncultured Bacteroidia bacterium | reverse complement strand
CTTCTGCTGGTGTATGTTGCCATGATCTGGGATGCTGTATTCGGTGCCAATAAAGTTACCCGACGATCTTTGATAGGTAAGGTTTGGTTTGTGGCCATCCTGATGCTGTTTTATGTTGGATATACCACGTTCAGCTTCACCGCTGTCAATGTCAAATCGGCTGAGGTGGCTGAGGAGTTTCTGGATTTACATCCTCTGATCAGAATGGGTGTCGGTACTTTTGTGTTCCTGGACCCATCAATCATGGTCACAGATATGGCTCGGGTGCCCGAGGATTATGAAGCGATGGGACTCGCAAAGAAATCGCAATCCTTGCACTATGAGCAGGATGATGGCTATGTGCACGCTGTGGATCTCCGCACGATTGGGAGACCGGAGTGGAAAAACAAATTTCTCTCTGGTTATTTCTGGATGTTGGGATTCCGGACGCTTCGGCACGGCGGCACGGCCGATCACTTGCATGTGTCCCTGGTGTGGCCGGATGCGCCGGGGAGAGTATGAACATATTTTCACGCAATTTGTCGCAGGAGCCACTCCCTGTTGGGCCTTAGCCATTGAGTCTCCTAATAGCATGTCCATTATGCCCGTGATTATACCACTCGTGCACATGATCCAATATTTTCTTATTGACCCCTGAGTCGAAAATGTGTCTCGGGGATTTGTTCAAGATTATCTGACTCAGGGAGCCTACTTGATGTATGGATACAGCAGGACAGCCTCATGAACCTAATCCTGTATTTTCCATTCTATCCTACAAACACCCAAATCTGCAGGAAAATGAAGCAACGAATCGATTCAGGGAAATCCAGAAGATCTTTTTTAAAGAAACTCACCGGGTCCACCTTCCTAATGGCTGCCGGCATATCTGCCTCAGGTTCTCCCATTTTTGAGCCACTGAGGGAGAAACAATTCCCTCCGCGCCCGACAGATGAAAAAATCAAGCTGGGCATCATTGGAGCAGGAATTATGGGGTTTAATAACCTGCAAACGGCGGTAAAGACAGGATCTTTCGAATTGGCGGGCGTTTGTGACCTCTACCAGGGGCATTTGGATAAAGTCCATGAAGTCATCAGCCCGGATATTTACACGACCAGAGATTATGAAGAGTTGATCTACCGAACGGATATTGATGCTGTCGTGATTGCTACTCCTGATCACTGGCATGATAAGATTTCCATCGCAGCAATGGAAGCCGGCAAGGCAGTGTATTGTGAAAAACCTATGGTCCACAAATGGGACGAAGGCAGAGCCGTGATTGATGCCCAGAAGAAAACTGGGGCTAAACTACAGGTAGGCAGCCAGCGGGTGAGTTCGATCATCACGAAAAAGGCAGCAGAATTGTACGAAGCAGGTGAAATCGGGCAGCTCATCATGGCCGAAGCCTGGTATGATCGGCAGTCTGCCAATGGCGCCTGGCAGTACTCAATTCCTACCGATGCTTCCCCTTCTACCGTTGATTGGGATCGATTTTTGGGAGATGCGCCTAAGGTTGATTTTGACCCCGTCCGCTTTTTTCGTTGGAGAAATTATCAGGACTATGGCACGGGCGTCGCAGGAGATTTGTTTGTGCATTTATTTTCCGCCCTACACCGGGTCACGGGCTCTGCCGGACCAGAAAAAGTGTACGCCTCAGGAGGCCTTCGATACTGGAAAGACGGCCGCGATGTGCCGGATGTGATCATGGCCATCCTGGATTACCCGCAAGCAGACACGCATCCAGCATTTAACATGCAAATCCGGGTCAATTTTGTAGATGGCAGTGGCGGTAGCCAGCGCGTCCGGCTGGTAGGGAGTGAAGGGGTGCTGGAAATTTCTGGGGGAGGCGTCAAGCTCATGAGGAGCAAAATGGAAGAATATCCTGGGTATGGTGGCTGGGATACATTCGAAACCTTTACCGAAGCTCAGCAACGTGAATACACGAGCTGGTACGCCAAAACCTACCCTGAAAAACGGGCCTCTGTTCGAGAGCCTCAAACCCTGGAGTTTTTGGCTCCGAGAGGGTATAGTGATCACCTGGATCACTGGAATAATTTTGCCGCTGCGATTCTCGATGACAAGCCGATTATCGAAGACGCTTTGTTTGGTATCCAAGCGGCGGGTCCTGCGTTGTTAGCCAATCTCAGCTATTTTGAAGATCGGGTGGTCAAATGGGATCCTAAGAATGTCAAAGTCATCGGTTGATCAACCACAAAAAAGCCCCGATTTTGCCGGAGCTTTTCATTGTTATGTGAAACGACAGGATCAGTCGAACTTTTCCGCATCAATATCTTTGTTGGCAGGGAATCCCAGCAGACCTACGCCCAAACCGGCAAAAGTAAGTCCGAAAAAGGCACGCCAGTTCAGATTGTAATTGTCGCTATTTCGGATCATCACTTCTTTGCCCTGAATCTCTGTGGAAATCGCTTCGGGTGATCTTTTGGTCCATCCAACGATGGAAATCAGCAGACCCACGACCAGCAGGCTTGTTCCAATGGCATTTTTTACGCTCATGATCAATCAGATGGATTATTGATTTATTAGGTATAAATCTACAACGCAGCAATGTTTTTTCAAGGGATTTCACCTGAATTCCTATCTTTCAGCTAAAAAATGCTACAATCGGATTCAGAGAATCGGAACTACAGGGTAAGCAAATCCAACCCCCGTAGTTGAAGGGGGCCATGCCTGCCTTCTCCCATCTGATGAAGAACGCTCCCATAGGAAGTCTGAAACTCCGACAGCATGTATTCATAAGGCAGATCGTGAAATGGCCCATAATCGTGGAGGTACTCCATAAACTTACCATTCTCCCGATTATATGCCTGGAAAACAGCCTCGTGTTTTCCGTCAAACTCCAGAGGCTCAACCCCGAGTTTCTGGCACAATGTTCGGTTGAATGAAGGCGTAATGGTGATCCACCTTCCCTGAAGCATGACTTCGGTGGCACCGTGAAACACCAGGACATTGGTACCAAGAACCTCTTCCAGTCTGGAGGTACCGAGGTGGTTTTGTACCTGATAAAAATGAAGCCTCGACTCAATGTTGGTGGCACGCAATAAGGCAGCCAGAAGAATGGCCTTGCCAACACAATGACCTTCGTTCATCCCCAAAACGGAACTGGCTTTTAGGGCTTTCGGACGAAAATCAAGGAGATATGGATTGTACCGCCACTGATCCCGCACATCATGAAATAATGCGATAGCCTTTTCTTCAGTTGACATGCTTCCCTTTACCACCGACTTGGAATAAGACTGGATGTCCGGGTGATCAGCATCGACAAAATAGGTTGAAGTCAGATAAAGAGACATGGACAGAAATCAGGAGTAGCCTTGGTGTTGGAAAAGATAAAGGTAATAATATTTTCCACGAAGAGCTAAACAGGTAATGATTCTGTTGGATCAGAAAATTCTTATCCGTGCTGTTGATCCTGTTCGATTTGTCCCTGGAAAAGACGAATCAGGCCGAGTCCAGCGATCAGGGCAAAGAGGCTGCCTCCCAGAATGGAGAGGCGCCATTGCCCGGTTATCTGGAAGATGAGCCCCTGTACGAGGGCACCGATGGCGAGGGCACCGCCGATCAGGTAGGGAATACTTTCGTTGCGCGTGAGCCTTTTTCCACGGTTCATGACCAGATGGGCTCCCATAGCAAGTCCGACCACCACTACCATAGGTAGGAGATATGCAGCAAGCCACATGCACAGCATTCCAAGGACAGCGAGGGCACCCAGCCAGATCCATCCAAGGGTAAGAGCTGCCATCTGTCTGGCTTCCTCAATCTTTACCTCATGGGGAGCTGAGGCCGGGGCGCTCATGTTTCCACGAGCCTGCTCTTCCACCAAAGTACGGTGTTTCCACCTCCACTGTTGATCTAGAGCCTTCAGGCGGTTTTTGGCGACATTGGCAAATTTTCCGTTTGGGAATTGCTTGAGATACTCCTGATAGGCATATCGAGTATGCAATCTGGCAGCTTTATCCCAGGATTCAACCTCATTTTCTAGAATCTGGAATTCAGAGTTCAGGCGTTGTTGAAGCTGTTGAATGCGATTGTGAACTTCGTCCTGGTAGGCTGAATCGGGAAACTCTCTGAGAAACTGGTTGTAGGCCATCACACTATCTTGCATGGTGGCTCGCTCCAGGGCTCTGTCCTCATGACCTTGATGATCCGAGGGGGCCTGTTCCTGAGGCTGGCGATTGCGTTCTTTTACCAGGTTCACAATACGCTGTGCTGCCATGTCGGAGAAGCTACTGTCGGGGTACTCCCTTCTGAATTCGAGATAGGCAGCGATAGCATTTACCTGGGAAGCTTTGTCCCAGGCTTGCTGTTCTTCCAGTGTTGCGATTTGTTCGTAAGCTTCGCGGGAATAGTATCCTTCCGGATATTGCGAGAGATATTGCTCAAAGGCTACAATTTTATTCTGGCGGCTGGCCCAGGTCCAGAGATTTTCTTCTCTGATTTGCCTTGCTCTTCGTCTCGCTTCTTCGGAAAACGTACCTTCAGGCCACAAAGCGATGTAGTTGGCATACGCCTGCGCGGTATTTAGGGCCTTGGCCTGATCCCAGGCGCTACGGTCTTCATGAATAAAGTTGGTTCTAGGGGCACCCATAAGTTCTTATTCCTGCCATCAATTAATATTTCAATATAATAATTCAATGGGGAATGAGGAATAGATTTTGCCACGCTGTGGGATTTCAGGCAAATTCGCAGAAGAATTTGCAAAATGAGCAAGCTTCCTTTTTCCACCCGGATACGTTCGACGTGGTTCTGGGCTGTCGTCGTTGGTGTTCACTTCCTGGCAATGAGCTGGCAGCTGGCAGCTGGGCCCTGGATGCTCGAAGATTCGCGTGAGTACCTTTCAGCGGCGGAAAATATCCAGGAGCACGGCGTTTTATATTCGCGCGATTGGGACGCCCCGCAGCGAATGGATCATTATTCCAAGCGTCCTCCAGTGTATCCCCTACTGCTATGGCTTACTGGGGCTGCTGCTTCGCAATTTGTCTTCATATTCCTGATTCAGAACATGTTAAGTCTGGGAGGAATTTGGCTCATTTCCAGGCTTTTCCGTCAAATGAATGGTTCAGAGCCCCTCTGGGGCATCTGGCTAATCCTGATTATTCTAACGCCTTCGCAATGGATCTATCCCCAGCTCGTGATGACGGAGATTCTGTTTCAGATGTGGCTGCTCCTCCTCGGATGGGTATTGTGGAGGTCCGCGCTTGGAGACAGCACAAGGCTTTGGTTATCCGGGAGTGGGTTGGTGGTTCTGGCCTTTCTTACCAAACCTGTTTGGTATCTGTTTGCGATTGTGTGGTTGGGGTGGGGGCTCTTCCGGACCATTCAGGCCCGGAAGGGGAAGCTTGTAGGTATTGCGTTGATTCCCCTACTGGTTCTGGGCGGCTACATGCAATGGAATCAATCTCGTACTGGATACTTCCATATGAGTAGTATTCAGGTGCTGTCACTGCATCAATATACCACCACGAATCTGCTCATCAGTCAGTATGGGCAGGAAGAAGGGCTGAGAAAGGCGGATTCCATTTTATATGAAGCGTTGAGCCAGCCGACATACGCACAGGAGCAGGAATTTTTTCAGGAGGCTTCTTTTCAGGTGATACGTTCGAATCTTATGGATTACGGGATCATGCACTTCAAGGGCATGGCTAATTTCTTTCTGGATCCCGGCAGATTTGATGTATGGTCTTTTTTGCACCTGGAAGAACCGGAAACCGGCTTTTTGGAGGCCTTTAGCCGGGGGGGATATGCCGGAATTGCGCACGCCTTGTCCGGGCTACCGTTGTTTTGGCTGGGCTTTCTGGTGCTGATTTTCCTGGGAAATGCAGCTAAAGCAGTTGCTTTACTGGTATTCCTATGGCGATATAAACACCACGCGGTTGCATGGGGTGTGCTGATCCTGTTTGGATACCTGGCAGGCCTGACAGGTACTTCGGGAGCATCCCGTTTTATGGTGCCGTTGTTTCCCTGGGTGCTGCTGGCTGTCGGTTGCGTTGTGAGCCCAAAAAAAGATTCCAGTAAAAACCGGGGCGTGTGAGTTCCTTTCTGAGGTCCAGATTCTCGAACATCATTGTCATAAGGGACTGCAAAGAGCTGTTTTTGCTGGCTTTTCGGGCAACGAAATCAAACAGCCTCGGAAACCGCACCAGCTTTTGCATCATGTGGCTGATCGATAACTCCTTGCCCAACTTCGCGTACACACGGCGGTCGTATTCGGCCAAACTCTGACGATCTGCTTCCACACTGAGATCCCGTTCCATGAGCAACTGGGCAGCCAACCTTCCGCTCACCATGGCATTTCCGATGCCTTCTCCTGTGAAAGGGTCAATCAGAGAGGCAGCGTCCCCTACGAGGATGCAGCGGTCTGAGGAAATGGGAAGTCGCCGGGACCCCAATGGAAGCCCGAACCCCTGAATGGGTCCCTCAATGGTTGCCTGTTGAAATCTGGTCCTGATTTCTGGGTGCTCATGTATGATTTCGGTTAACCGTTGTCTCAGATTGAGTCCCGGCTGTTTGGCAATATCTGAAGATAGCATACCCAGGCCAACGTTTGCAGCGCCTCCCGGCAGCGGAAAGATCCAGAAATATCCTGGTAAAAGGTCTTTGAGGTAGTGCAACTCAATGAAATTGTACTCATGAAACCCCTCCACACCTCGCACATAGGCTCTCACCCCGGCGCTATGATGTTTTTTGCTGATATTTCTGAGTCCTGCTTCCCGGGCTACCTGTGACTGGGCACCGTCGGCTCCGATCACCATCTTTCCCTGAAAAATCTTGCCTCCTGCTTTTACCTCTACCCCTTGATGGTGGAAGGTTACTTGTTCGACCCCATGATGCGGAAACCAGCTGACGTTTTTGCAGGCAACCGCTTTTTGGTGGAGCCAGCCATCAAAGTCGATTCTCCGGGAAACGAATCCCGGAGCGTGATCGAGAGATTGGATGTCTTGTCTGAAGGGAATATCCAGGCAAATTCTGGAAGGAGAATAAAAGCGAATGCCATAGGAGCCTATTTTTTCTATGAGCTCTTCATACAATTCGCTGACCAGCGTTGGGTCCATGTAGCGAAGCACTGAGACGACCTTTCCACTGAGAGCATCACCGCAGATTTTATCACGGGGAAAGTCGGCCTTGTCCAAAAGGGCTACGGCGTATCCTGATTCTTTGAGGTTCCATGCAGTGGATGCACCTCCCGGGCCTGCGCCGCAAATAATGATGTCGAACAACAGGTCACAGTTGGAGAATCCAGGCATTGGGTTCAAGATTTTGTTGGATCCGGGATAAAGCATCCTCCGCTTCCGGTCGAGATGAACAGGCCCTGGCAGATACCCTGTATTTGTTCCCATCGGCTAGCATGGTGGCGTCGTAGCTGCGGCCTGACAGGCGTTGGGCATAAGCCTGGGCAGCTGCGGGGGTACTGAAGCTGCCTACAATAATATGAAAGGATAGATTGCGATTGGCAGACCTCACACGCTGATCGGGTAAAGAAGACGTGTTGTTGTTGGGAGCTGGTGTTGTTTCTGAAGCGACATTGGCGTCCGTTTGTGTTTCTGGGGGCGCAGGGCTTGTCGGCGCATCGTCAAAGACATTCATGGTCCCTGCCGGCTGTCCATACAGATACTGGTGGGGTGCGGCTGGTGTCGTCGACCTTACGCCGGGGCGATAGGGAGTTGAAGCAGACGAGGCACTGGCGATGGGCATGGTTGGGGCAGAAGAGGCGAGTAGGTCATACTCGGTATCGTCGAACACCTGAATAGATCCTGAATAGCAGGCCACCCAGACCTTGCCATTAATGGGGTCTGTGGTTACACCGATGGGCTTGTTGTTAGTCGAAACTTTTTCCACCAATCTCATGTCACTCGTGCGAACCTTGGTCAGCTTATCGTCGTCATAATCGACGATGTAGAGATATTGAAAGTCTCGGGAGAAGTCCATGGAACGTACTTCTGAGCCTACCTGCTGGGTGGAAACCAGCTCCTGCCGAACGATGTCCATTTTGGCTACCTCTCCTGGTCTGGACAGAGAAATATACAGGTATCGGTCGGAGGGACCGATGCACAGATCTCGCGGTGTTTTTCCTACATTGGTCTCCCAGCTAACAGTGAATTCGCTCAGATCCAGCGCCACGATCTTATCATCGCCCATGATAGCGATGTAAGCCGTACGCGAATCGGAGGAAACAGCAATCCCCCTCGGATAGGCACCAACGTGGATTTTCTGTATTTGCTGGCCGGTTTGCGTGTTTACAATGCTCACATCACCACTACACCAGTTGGAGACAATTAGGTGGCGGTC
>CAZLKP010000137.1:0-10839 GCA_964560095.1 uncultured Bacteroidia bacterium | reverse complement strand
GTCCTGTGTCCCCCACAACTCCATGTATCCCAAAGAGGAATTGATGGTCATCCGGGGAATTAGCAGCGTGTTGTCTTTGAGGGTGAAGGCATTTCGCAGCGTATCAAATCGAATGCGGTTGAGGTTTCTGTCGGCGAAATAATCGGCGAGATACGTCATCGGTTCGTAGTTGTCCAGTCTTCCCTCCAGCACCTCCAGGTCGATATTCAGCACAGATGCCTCCAGGATGGGCGTCAGATCCTGATGGATTTGCAATTTGCCTTCCAGTTGGCAGTTCACCCTGCCGTGCAGATTGTCGGAGACAATATAGTCCTGCCCAAAATTCTCAAATTTGACCATAAACTGGTCCAGGTCGATGTTATTTGCCGTTAAATCGGGTGACAAATAGATGTTGGCAGAGTCACGTGCATCAACGTATCCGTCAATGTCCAGGCTTCCTCCGGCGACATTCATGTTGCATTCGTCCAGATACAGGTAGCGTTCCTTCAGCATGCGGATCTTTGTCCTGAGGTCTCGGACATCATAGGTGTGATAGGTGAGCCGACCGATGTCTGCCTGTAGGCTCATGTCCCAGAAGGGCAGATCAAAGAGGCTGAAAGCGGAATCATGATCGGGAGGGCTCGCTGTAGGCAACTCGTTGGAAGGAGGAGGGTTCCATACCAGCAACTCATTGAGATCCAGCCGTTCAGAACGAATCGCTATCCGATGATCTTCTTTTCGCAAAGCAGGATCTTCGCCGAGGTACCAGTAGAGATCCACTGCAACATCACTCTGTCCAATTCGCCCGCTGAAATTTTCAGCGGTGAGATGCTCATTTTCATAATGAATCCGTCCCTGAACGTCCTCCAAACGCGAATCGTGGACCTTCATCTTCCCTGTCAGTTGATCCAGATCCAGATCGATAGATTGGAGCTCGTTTTCCTGAAAATGAAACTCCGTCTGCCCCCTGATGGCCAAATTACGTACATCCTCATGTCTGTAGTCTTCGGGGACATAGTTTTCGCCCCGATAGGAAAGCAAATCCTCCAAACGCAGTCTGTTGGATGTCAGGTCAAATATCAGTCTGGTGTCACCGGAGAGGGTGGGTTGCATCCAGCGGTGGTACTGCTCCAATCGCCCATTTAAATGGAAGTCACTGCTGTCTAATTCACCCGAAAAGTCGATCACCCGTAGATCTTCTTCCTCAATGAAGACATCTGCCTGGAAGTCATGAATTTTGTGCGGATAGTGCTGTAACTGGGCATTTAACTTCCGGATGAAAAACTCTCCGATCGGTAAGTGGGGAGACTCTGTAAAAGCAAAAGCGGAACTGCTAAATCCCATATCCAGTCGAAAATCCCGAATTTGCTCGTCCATTTCAGGTTTCTGGGTGGAGTCGTTATAGGTCAGCTCGGCGATATCCAGCAAATCGGAACGGATGTTTATATCTACCCACACACTATCCCGGGTATGGTGAATAATGGCGGGCAAGTCGCTGATTCGTCCTGTGGCAAAGAGGTCTGAATAGCCTACCCGCCCCATCAGGGTATCAATGTGTGCCTCGTGGCCTTCGATATGGCCAATTACATGTAGGTTTTCGATGGGCAGATAGAATGCCTCAGATTTTACATTTAGGTTCCTGATTTCCAGTTCGGTAAAGTAGGACTCATTGAGACGCTCGATGCTTTTTTCCGGAGAGTTGAGGTCGATGATGTCATGAAAATTCATGGTTAGGTTTACCGATCCCGACAGGTCACTCAGGCCTTCCAGTTCAAAGAAATTCACCAGAAAATTCAGGTCAAAGGCCGAACGAAGTTGGAGTTCGATATCGGGAGATGCAAAGTTTTTCACCGTCAGGTCTCCTTCAAATTGGCCTGTCTCAGGTTTGGTCTGGAAGTCTTTCAAGCCAAATTCCATACTTTCCAGGCCTCCCTGTTCCCCGGTGCGCAGGTATCCGCTAAAGGCGAGGTCCTCCAGCGAGCGTTCGGTTTGGTTGTTTTTGATCAGGCCTTCAGAGCAACCAAACCGCGCATTGATTCTGGGCAGAGCGCCATCTGCCAATGAACCGCTTACTTCCGCTTCGAAAAATACCTCGCCCCGGTTATCATAGCTGCGAAGGGTGGGGATCAGGTCATCCGGCGCGAATGCGATGAGCATATCGAAGTTGGGCTTGACACCGGCAAGCTTTAGGTCAATAACGGGATCATCAGCCAGGTCAACAGCTCCCTCAGCGCGGAAATCTCCCCCTTCTATCTGAAGACGCGAAGGGGCTATGGTCAGGCGCCTGGCAGCGTCATCATAATCCAGCTCTGTTTCCACCTCCATGTGCTTTTGCTTGAGGTAGGTGGTGTCTCCCGATACAATCAGACTCATCTCCAGTTCGGCATCAAGGTCAAACTCGGTGTGGGTATCAACCACCGCCACGCGAATGTTTGCATCGGTAATGAAGGCGTCAACGTCCGTATCTGTCGCCTCGCTGATGTTGTGAAGATCAATGTTTCGAATGCTAATTCGGCTGATATCCAGATTCAGGGGGGCTTTTTCAGCCTCCAGTTCCATCGTGGTATCCGTGTTTGCCAGGGCTTCCAGAACATTAAAGCTGCCGTCCTCGTGTTGTGCCACCTTCAGATACCCATCACGAAGGGAGATGGCTTTCACCTGATATTCTCCATTCAGGATCGCCCAGATATCAAAACCAACATATACGTCAGCCACATCCATCAATGGCTGGAGGGTATCGGTCTTTGTCTCATAGAGTCTGACTTCCTCCAAATCCACCGAGATGTAGGGAAAGTTGGCAAAGGGAGAAATATGGCTTCCGGATAGGGTAATTTTTCCCTGGAAGGTGTCATTGGCGAAATCAATGCCCTGTTGTACGAAAGTATCCTGCTTCCAGTAGAGCACACCAATGATCATCAAAAAGAAAGTGAATACTGCGGCAGAAATCCACAGCATCCATCTGAGCCAGGGAGGAAGGGCTTTGCTGTTCTTCATGGTAAAACGAAAAAGGAAGACGTGGATGAAGGAGGGGCAACCCACCTACTTATTTCCCGATATCTGAAGATTCTACTAAATGTAAGGCATCTGTCCTGGAGTTCCCACGAAGACATGAGGATATGAACTGGATTTTTCATCTACTGTGATCTTTCAGATCGTCTTCGTCCCGGGTAGCTTGTTCAAGCTGGGAATAGAGGGTGCCTGAGAGCCATCCGTGATACGGGGAGATTGGCTGGCAGGCGGTTCTCCTCCGGGAAATCCCTGAATTCGGATTTTGGAGGAAACTTGGAAGGTAATTGTTATCCGTTTGCGCTATCTTCCCCATCATGCCAATTCCTCTCCCTATGCAACGGTGGATATATGCCCTGGTATTCGCTCTGCTATCCCCCATCCTTCGTGCCGGAGACAATCCGCTTGTTGACAGTCTGAAACAGGAATTGGCGCAGGCTGAGACCGATTCGGCCAGGGGTTTTTGGCTGAGCCGCTTGGTGAGAGCTCACGTCATCAGCGACACCCGACTGGCTGATGTGTACAACCGGCAGGCCCGGGAATTGGCTGAGCAACGAAATGATTCCCAGGCCATCATTCTCAGCGTTTTCAACGACGGGCTGATTCATCGCTTTTTCGGCAACCACGAAAAGGCCCTGGATCATCTGTTTTTCGCCAAAGCGTTTTACGAGCGATCCGGGCAGCAGCTCCATTTGTCTATGGTCCTGTTCAATCTGGGGGTGGTGTATAGTCTCATGGGAGATTATGAAAACAGCCTAAATTATTATTACCAGGACCGGGTACTGAATGAAGAAATGAACAATCCCTACGGAATGGCCAATTCCCATAACAGCATCGGCATCATTCATCGCAAGATGGGCAATCCTCAAAAAGCCCTGGATGAATACTTCCTGGCCCTGGATGTATTCACCGAGTTGGATCGAAAATGGGATATGGCCAATGTTCTGCTAAATATCGGAGGGATTTACATGGACCAGAATCAGGATGAACAGGCCAAAAGCCATGTTCTCAAGGCCCTGGCCATTAATCGGGAAATTGGCGAACGGAGCGGGCAGGCTTACAACCACCACCGGCTGGGGGTCCTGTATCATAAAAATGGCCAGCTCGATAGTGCGGCAGTCCATTTGTCTGAAGCTCTGAGCATCCGGGAAGAATCCGGGCAAAAATTCGTCATCGCTGAAACCCAGCTATCTTACGGAGTACTCCTGATCGAACAGGGCCAATCTCAGCGAGGATTCGATCTGATTCGCCAGTCCATGGCCTTGAATGAAGACATTCAAGCGCTTGCTTCCCTTGCCGAAGGCCACCAAGTCCTGGCCAAGTATTTGTCCGAGGCCGGGAATTATCGTCTTGCCTACCAACATCAGCAAGCATATACCCGACTCCGGGATTCAGTGCTCAATGAGGAAAAACTCCGCGTCATCGAGGAGTTGGAGGCGCGCTACCAAACGGTAAAAAAAGACCGCCTGCTGGCCGAAAACCAGCTCGAACTGGCCGAAAACGAGGCAAAAATCGAACGGCAGCGTCTCTGGATTCAGATCGGCGTAATCGGGCTGATTGGCGTCTCCGTCATTTTGGGGCTGGTATTGGTATTTTTCATTCAGAAAAAGAAGCTGAACGACCAGAAACTCAGCAGCCTTCGAAAAGAACAGGAAATCCAGTCGCTCCGTAGCATGATGAAAGGAGAAGAACAAGAGCGATCCCGGATCGCCCGCGACCTGCATGATGGCCTGAGTAGCCTCCTGGCCGTGATCAAGCTCAAATTCAATAGTGTACAGCAGGAATGGGGCCCTTTCCAGGGGGAGGGTAAATTTGAAGAAGCCATGATCATTCTGGATCAGGCCAATAAGGAAGTACGACGGATTGCCCACAATATGATGCCAGAAATTCTGCTGAAATTCGGGCTGGATGAAGCGATTCGGGAGTTTATCACCTCGCTGAACGAGGTTAGGGGCGTCCAGTTCGAGTATGTCTGCTTTGGGGAAGAATGCCGTCTCGGACGCCACCGGGAATTGGTGCTCTACCGCGTCATCCAGGAATTGGTGAACAACATCATCAAACACTCCGGAGCCACCGAAGCCATCATCCAGCTCAACCAACATGAGGATAAGCTCACTGTTACGGTAGAGGATAACGGGATAGGCTTCGACCCAGAAAACCTGAACCAGCCAAGCGGGCTGGGTATGAGCAACTTGCGGTCGAGGGTTGAGTTCCTTAACGGCGACCTTCATTTTAGCTCTTTCCCCGGTCAGGGAACCTCCGTGTACATCGAGATCGAATTAGACCCGTTAACCCAACACACATGATCCGGGTAGCTGTCACCGATGATCACCTTTTGATCATCAATGGAATCAAGGACCTGCTCGCAAAAGTTGCGAACATCAAGGTGGTGGCAAGCTACCTGAACGTAGCCGAAACCCGCGAAGGGCTAGCCGCATCCCTGCCTGACATCCTGCTATTGGACATTAACCTGCCCGACGGCGACGGCATCCACTTATGCAAGGAGGTCACCAAGCAATATCCCAGCCTCAAGGTCCTGGCCCTGACCACCTATAATCAGAATGTCCTGGTCAAAAACATGATGCGAGCCGGAGCGAGCGGATTTTTGATGAAAAATACCTCTCATCAGGAACTCTGCGAAGCGATCCAGACTGTATTCAACGGAGAACAATACCTCCAGTCTGAAATCAAGGAGGCATTGCTCCGGGATTCCCTGGGCCAGGCCGCCCCCCGGACGGGTTTTCGGCCTAAACTCACCCGCCGGGAGAAGGAAATCCTCCAGCTTATCACCGACGAACTCACCACCCAGGAAATCGCCGACCGGCTATTTCTCTCTCCCAAAACGGTAGAAACCCACCGGCTCAACCTGCTCCAGAAGCTCGGGGTCCGCAATACCGCCGGGCTGGTCAAAGCCGCCTTTCACCACGGATTGCTGGAGGAGTGAAGCGCGAGCCGGTATGGGCCCAGGTTGGGCCTACTTCTCAGTATTTTCCCTGATATTCCATTCCCGGCATTATCCCGGAAGCATACCATCATGGCAATTGGCAAATTTGAAATATCAAACTGATTTGTCATGAAAAAGTATCTCACCCTCCTGCTACTGACTGTGGTCGCCTGGCCTTGCCTGGCTCAGGAGCTTATTTCCACAGCTGGGGATGTTCAGACCGATGGCGCCTTCGTACTCTCATGGAGCCTCGGCGAACCTGTAAACGAATCCTACATGCAAGGGGGGGATCTCCTTACCCAGGGCTTCCAGCAGGTAGGAGAGATGACTACTTCACTGGAAGATCTTCCTGAACAGTTGGCCGTGAATTTTTTTCCCAACCCTTGTCAGGACCAGATCTACCTGTCCCTGGCCAACCCAGGTCAGTACCGCATCACCATGCAGGATGCCAGTGGCAGAATCCTGCTTAAGCAAGCCGACCACTTCACCGGGCAATATGTGCTCGACGTTCGTGATCTGCCGGCCGGATCATATACCCTCTGGATTCGCCACCCAGGCGATCAAGCTTCTTTTTCCACTACTATCCTGAAGTCAAACTAACTATCCGTCATGATGACCCGAATCTCCATTTTTCTCGCTACGATGCTCCTGACAATCAGCAGCGGCCTTGCTCAACCCGACCTGATCAATTATCAAAGCGTGGTCCGAAACGCCCAAGGTGAAATCATCCCTAATCAAAATGTAGCTTTTCGATTTTCGATCCGCGAGGCAAGCGCCAACGGCACGGTGGTCTACGAAGAGACCCATACCGCCACAACCAGTGACCAGGGTTTGGTCAACCTGCGCATTGGCGCCGGAACCAGCAGCCAGAATTTTTCCACCATCGACTGGGGCAGCAACGACTATTTTTTGCAGGTGGAATTCGACCCTGCCGGGAGCAGCAATTATACCGAAATGGGTACCAGCCAGCTGGTGAGCGTACCCTTCGCCATGCACGCTCGGACGGCCGCAGAGGTGGACGATGCCGACGCCGATCCCACCAATGAATTGCAGGATCTTTCCATCAACGGCCAAACCCTTAGCATCTCTGGCGGCAACAGTGTATCCCTTCCTGGCGGTGGGGATGAAAGTGCCACCGCTAAAGCCTGGGTTAATTTCCCAATTGTAGGCACGCCCAACCTTACCTTCGACGCCTATAACGTCACCAATACCAGCGTTTCTGGCACCGGCATCCGTGTCATTAATCTGCAGCCGGGATTGTTCTCCACTCCGGCCAACAACCCCGCGTGCACCTGCACCATCAACAACGACCTGGCGCCAGGATTCTGCACCGTCATTTTTGGAAGTAGTCCCAGCCAGGTAACCGTTCGTACCTACAATTCCAGTGGCGTCCTTGCCGACAAGGAATTCTCGCTGGTGATCTTCGGAAATTGATTGTCCCAAGGATGTACGCCCCTTTTGCCGTTTTGCGGAAAGTACATCGCATTCAAGCGACAAGAAGCCAATCATCAAGTTCAGTTGGAGGCCTTTGCAACATATGTTGATCGATATGCGAACAACAGCTAAGGATGGTTCCCACTGTTTTCACTTGCTTCTATGTCCCCGCATGGCATTGTTCATCTGGTTCAGAGGACTACCTTCTCGCCCTCTACGCTGGCAATATTGTGGAGTTTGCCGTCCGAAATAGGTTGGGGAAACTGGATGAAGGATTGGCTGATCTATTTCTCCCGAAAGGAGATGAGGCAAACACACCAACCCGACAATTCACTTCCTCCCATCACAACGAATAGCTCACTCCCACCTGTAAACTCACTGACAGCGGATACAACCGAACGCCCTCCTGGGTACTCCAGTTCATCAGGCTTCTTTGGGCCTGAATGCCGGTTGTGATGCCCATGCGATCATACAGGAAGTAGTGTACCCTTGCTCCGGCCATACCATCTACCCTCCATTGGTTGTGGAAAGCCGGGTTTGTCGTACCCTCGTAATTGATGATTTCGTTGTCGAAGAACATCCTTCCCTGGTTTCGCACGATGCCATTCAGGGCTCCACCCAGGTACACATCCGTCTGGAAAGCGTTGAAGCGCCATTGTTTGCCGATAGCTAAGGAGGTTTTGAATAACTGAGTCCTGTTGAAGTGCCTGACGATGCGCTCCGCCCGGACTGACTGTACGGCATCTCCACGAATCAGGGTTTCCATCCCAGTCAGCGAATTTTTCCGTATCTCCACGATGGTATCCTCCAGGGTGATTTGATAATCTTCGATGGTATTGCTGTAATCTAGTCTACTTTCCAGTTGCTGATATTGCAGGCCAGCCATGATGAAGTACCCTCCTTTCAGGCCTTTCATGTAGGAGCCTTGCAGCTGGAAGGAGGGAATCGGCGTCTCATACTGTTCTCTGTCAGACATGGAGTTTCCATAACCTTCAGTCCAGAGATTGACCCCGCCTTCCAGCACCAGGAGGTTGACGGGTTTAGTGCGAGGAATGATGGTAAGGGAGGTGCTGTCACTCTCTTCACTGACAGAATAGGGCTGGTTCTGGAGATGGGCCACCTGCGGACCTTCCAGGGAAAGCAGCAACTGCCTGGTTAGCGGCGGAACTTGTATCCTCGTGGTGGTGCTCATTGCCTCCTCCAGAGGTATCAGGGTGCTGTACACAGATTCTGATGCAGGTCGAAGAGTATCTGTTGGGGCTGTACCAGAATAGCTGATCGAGGGTAGATTCTCGTTCAGGCTCTGGGTCTCAGATAATGTGTTATTTTCTCTTTGGACTCTACCCAGTGCTGTAGGGGCTGGTTTAGATGCTGCTTTTTCGATGACCTGTGTCTGATGATTGGCGTTGGCAGATCCAGGTATTCCTGCGATGTGTTGCTCCTTTGCTTCCTGCTGATTGTCAGGATTATTTGGCGTTGGATGGACATGTGCAGATTCTCTTTCGTTGACTTCTGCGTTCGGGGTCTGAACAAAGCCATTGGCCTGGAGAGGCTGATCTTTCGTTTCTTCCTGTAAGAAAAAGATCAAACCAACACTAAAGGTGAAGGAAAGTGCGAAAAACAGACTGAGAAACAGCCAAATTCTTTTTCCTGAATCCTTACCGTTTACAGGGGATAATTCTGCTTGCTCTATGGACTGCATCTTGCCAAAGATGCCATCCTTCATGTTGCTCCACTCCAACTCAGGAGGGAGAGGCTGAAGATGATCACTCCGCTTCATGTCATTGTTCTTGTTATGAGGTTCCATAAGCCAGCGATGTTAGATCGTTCGTTGAACGATTGTCCCTGATCCATTTTTTTGCCCTATGCAGTTGTGACCGTGAGGTTTCCGGACTGATGCTCAGCATGTTGCCAACTTCTTGATGGGAATATTCATCGATGACAATCATCATAAATACTTGTCGGTATCCCTCAGGCATGCCTGTTAAGAACTGAAGAATTTCCTTTTCTGAGAGGATACTGGTTTTCTCGACAACTTCGGATTGTATCTGTTCTGCTGTTTCCAGGGGATCAATATGGATGTGTTCCTTGTGTTTATGGAAGTGCTTGATGCATTGATTGATGGTCAGTCTGCGGAGCCAGAATTTAAAATTCCCCTTCTTTTCGTCAAATGAATCAATGCTGAGGAAAATACGGGCGAAAATCTCCTGAATCACATCCTGATGGTCGCTCTCGTTCGAAACATATCTCCTTACGATTGCATAGACATAGCGGATACAACTCTCATAAAGTGTTTTGAACGCGCGTTGATCGCGTTTTTTTACGGCCTGTATTAAAGTTGAATCGATCACGACAGGAGAAAATAATTCCCTCAAATGCATGGGTTGCATTTGAGGGAATGGGTGAATGATTACTGACAGCTGTTGAGGTATTGGCAGATATCACTTCCGGATCCAAAGATCAACGACAGACCGTTGGTATATTTGGAGGCAGTCACCGGATAGAGCAATTCTATATCGTTGTAGGCATTCGGCGATGAATTGAGTTCAGTCAGGTAACCATTCCTTGTTTGAATCTGTAGGGTATCCCCATCTGAAACAATGTCCACCGGATAGTCGATGAAGTAGGTACAGTTGAGCGGCCTTCCAGCTCCCTCATTAAAGAAGAACTGAATATGCTCCGGCTTGTTTACGCAGGGTTCATCCAGGGTCTGGTAAAAGTCGCACACGTCATTGTCACTGTTCAGCACGATGTCACGTCCAAACTGTGTGATGGTAATCGGATATACCAGATCAGTTGGTGGAATATTGGCGGGTGAGCCACCGATCGCGGGCAGATAATCGTCGTCCTGGTTAAGAACAACCTGGCTTCCATCGACGACCAGCGTAACCGGATAGGTGATGGTGTACGGATAGTTGTTTCTTGTGAAAATATTTAGTGCATTGAAAAACAGCAGGACGTGAGGTTGTTGATCGGAACAATCAAAAGTGCTATCAATCACGATTGTTCCACAAATTTGTAGGGCGGGAATGAAATCCTCAACCTGCTGAAAAGAAATCACGCTATTTCCAATGTACCCATCAAAAGGATATACAAAGTCCACCAGGCTATCCGGCAGTAGGCTAACCGAATCCAGCTCTGTTTCGGAATTCACTGTCACTGTATTGCCGGAGGATTGCAGAAAATCGACCGGAAAAGGAATGCTGATACAGTCTAACTTGAGGGAGTCGGCTGTGAATGTCTGCAGGTTTTTGACAAGAGGATTGGCAACAACAGTAGTAGGTTGATATTCTTCACTCTCAGGGATGATCTCGTCAATGTTTTGCCTGTCACATGCGGTGAACAGCATGGCTAGCAGAAGTGTCGAGAGTATGATTTTGCTTGTGATACTCATTGTTTGACAATTAGAAAGTAAGGTAAATCGGGAAAATTCCGTACGGTTTACCCAACTATATCCGCACCGCAGGCAGATCGTT
>CAZLKP010000136.1:6838-10877 GCA_964560095.1 uncultured Bacteroidia bacterium | reverse complement strand
CGCGGTACCAGAAATCCCGGGTTTCATGTTTCTACCTCCAGTCTGGTGACGTTTGAAACCCTACTCACGCTTCCGGATTATCAGAATGAATATGGCGCCGGCAATGGCGGTCAGTATTCTTTTGAAAACGGCATCGGAGGTGGCGTGAATGACGGCGGCCTGAGTAGCTACGGGCCTAAACTGAACGAAGGACTGATGATCAAGCAGTTTGACAGCCCCTCCACCGATGCTGAGGGAAACCCGGTGCGGGGAGGGGATGTATTGGCTCGCACAATGCTCGACGGTACCACCACCGAAATCACCCCTACCCCATGGGTATCACGCCCTGACAACATCCGGGACTTTTTTGAAACCGGTGTCACCTCCCAGCACAATGTCGCCGTGAGTTATGGCAGCAAAATCGGCGGCTTCCGGGTGGCCTACAGCAACCTGCGCAATCAGGGCATTCTGCCCAATACCGACCTCAGCCGGGATGGTGTGGCACTCAGCTTTGATCAACAGCTGTCTGAGCGATTTCGGGTGGATGGTTTTGTGAATCTGGTGAATTCCAGGAGCAGCAACAGGCCAAACTTGGGCTATGGGTACGAAAATGTGGTGTATGGATTCAACTGGACAGGGCGAAACTTTGATCTGGCGCAGTTGAAAGACTACTGGCAGGCAGGGCAGGAAGGGCTCCAGCACTTTGATTTCAATTATCTCTGGCTCACCAATCCGTATCTGACACTCTTCGAAAACACCAACAGCTTCGCCAAAAACCGGGGGCTGGGGAATCTGGCTGCCACCTACAACCTCAACAACAAGCTGAGCCTGCGGGTGCGAAGTGGTGCCGATATCTATACCGATTCGAGAGCTTTTCGCCGCGCATTCAGCACCAACCGACGGCCATTTGGCGGGTATCGGGAAGATATCGTTCAGTTTTCTGAGCTAAACTCGGATGTATTGCTGAGCTATGATGACCAGGTCGGCGACCTGGTCCAGTACAACGTTGCGCTGGGGGCCAACCGCTTCGATCAACAGATCCATTACAATTATACCGAAGCCTATCAGCTGGCGATTCCAGGGCTGTACACACTGGCCAACAGCCGCACGCCGCTGCGTGGCGGCAACGAGGAGTTTACCCGCCGGATCAATAGCGTCTATGCTTTTGGCACTTTCTCCTTTCGATCGGCTCTCTATCTGGATGTGAGTGTGAGGAATGACTGGAGCTCTACCCTCCCGGCTGAGCAAAATTCCTTTGCCTATTACTCTACCGGTATAAGTGCCGTGCTGTCGAATCTACTAGAGCTACCCAGGGCCATCTCCTACCTGAAACTGCGCGCCAATGCTGCCAGTGCCGGGAGCGACACCGACCCCTACCAGCTCAACAATACCTTTCAGTTTAATCAGAACTATGGGCCCTTTTTCCGCGTCACGAATGAAACCGTACTGAAAAATGCCAATCTCAAGCCTGAGCGGCTGAATGCACTGGAAGTAGGCGCCTCCATCTGGATGTTTCAGAGCCGCCTACAGCTGGAGCTCTCTGCCTACCAGAATACCAGCGTCAATCAAATCATCGGGCGTCCGATTTCGCAGTCTTCGGGATTTGGAAACATCATTGAAAATGGTGGTGAAGTCCGTACTAGAGGCTTCGAGGCTCTGCTGAGTGGGAATCTGCTGCGTGTCGGCGAATTTTCCTGGAATGTATCCGCCAATTTCTCCACCTACCGCAGCATCGTGACCCAGTTACCTGAGGGTGTGGATCAATTTGTGACCGGTGAAGCCAGCTTTTTTCGTGGCAGTGGTGGATCGAATACCGTGTTTTACATTGCCAGAGAAGGAGGCCGGGTCGGAGATATGTACGGAACCGGCTTCGTGGAAGTATATGGCCAGATCTTGTATGGCGCCAACGGCCTGCCGGTGCAGGATGGCACCCTGCGTCTGCTGGGCAATTACAACCCCGACTTTTTTGTCGGATTGAGGAACGAGTTTCGATTTAAAGGCTTTGTGCTCACAGCACTGCTGGACTGGCGACAGGGTGGCACCGTGCTTTCCCGCATCAAATCCTTGGGGATGACTTCCGGGGTGCTGGTAGAATCACTGGAAGGCCGCGAAACAGGCATCGTCGGGGAGGGTGTCATGAACCTCGGAACAGCAGCGGAACCCAACTATGTTCCCAACACGACCTCCGTCCCCGCCAGCCAGTTTTACAACAACTTTTTTGACCGGGGCAACGAGGCCAGTGCCACCTACGACGCTTCCTACCTGAAGCTGCGGCAGCTGAGCCTGTACTACACCCTCCCGGCATCGCTATTGAGCCGAATCGGGTTCGACAACGTAAGGATCGGCCTGATCGGCAGCAATCTGCTGTTATTTACAGAGAATCCCCACTTCGATCCCGAGCTCAATGCCATGCAGGGCCGCAACATCATCTACGGCGTCGATGACATGTCTTATCCTGCCAGCCGCAGCTGGGGCATGAGTTTGAAAACGGATTTTTGAAATGAGAAAGGAGAGAGCCGAGAAGCGAGAGGCGAGACTGGAAAATCCCCCTGTGCAGATGGACTGTGTGATAGCGAGGGTCGCTGATCCGCCTTAGGAGGAGGACTAAGGGGGTGAAAAAGCATGAAAATACCCTCATGCTCTCCCTTCGAGACCTTAGTGAGAACCCTCATTTGTTTGAACCCCAAAATGGATTAACCAAACAGAAAAAAAATGAAACCAATCCCATACCTCCTGGGCCTCGTCATGCTGCTCACAGCCTGCACCCAGGGATTTGAAGAAATCAACAGAAACCCGAATGAGCCGGAAAACATCGGGCCGCAACTGCTGCTGTCAAATGTCATCTCGGTGGCGGCAGACCGGAATACCTACGAGCAGGGCCATCGGCTGGCCAATTACCTGGCGCAGTTTGCAGCCAGTGTGGAATTTGAGCGGATCGACCGCTACGAAATGGGCACCAACAGCGCCTACTGGGATCAGCTGTTTCGCCTGCTCACCGACATTGAGTCCATGAAAGCAGCCGAAGGCTCCAACGAAGCCTACTCGGCCGTGGGAGACATCATGCGCTGCTGGCTGTTTTCGCAGCTCACAGACATCTGGGGCGATGTGCCTTACACTGAGGCACTCAAAGCCAGGGAAGGCGTTTTTGCCCCGGCTTACGACACCCAGGAATCCATCTATACCGATCCCTCTACTGGCATTCTGGCGGTCCTGGAAAATTCGGCCGCTTTGCTCGAAAACACCTCAGCGACCATTCAGGGAGACCTGATGTTTGGGAATGACCTGGACAAATGGGTGCGATTTGCCAACTCCCTCAGGGTGCGCTATCTGCTGCGCATCAGCAAGCGGCTCACCGATTTTTCCGACCTGCAGGATCTCGCCGACCATGGCAAGCTCATGCGCTCCAACGAGGACAATGCCGTGGTGCCCTACCTCGCTTCTGCCCCCAACCAGTGGCCCATGTCACAGGCCAGTCTGGGGCTCTACCAGGAACACCGGATGACCAGAACAGTAGAACTGGCACTCAAAGCCAGGATTGATCCCCGGATGAAAATCTGGTACAAGCCTAGCCAGTGGACCGCCAATCTCAGCCAGCCTGAATATGTCGGTATTGTCAACGGACAGAGTCGCGAAACCATTGCTGCTTCGGGAACGAATTTGAACGCCATTTCTCTCTTTGGCACCATCTTCCGTGATGTGCCCGACGGGGTGGATGGCCAGTTTATGCAGTACGCAGAGCTGATGTTCGCCTTTGCAGAAGCCGTAGAACGAGGCTACATCACTGGTGACGTACAGGCATACTACGAAGCAGGGATCACGGCCAGCTTTGACTACTGGGGAGCCAATATCTGGGCAGGCTATTTTCTCAACCCCAATGTAGCTCTGGACGGTATTGACCACCTGGAAAAAATCCTCACCCAAAAATGGCTGAGCCTCATCAACAACGGCCACGAAGCCTGGTTCAACATCCGTCGCACAGGCATCCCGGCATTGGAGCCCGGCCCCGACAACCTGAATAACGACCGCTATCCGGTGCGCTACCTCTACCCGGAGTCTGAAC
>CAZLKP010000136.1:0-6828 GCA_964560095.1 uncultured Bacteroidia bacterium | reverse complement strand
AGTCTGAACAGGCCACCAACGCGACCCATTACCAGGAAGCCGCACAACGGATGGGCGGCGATGATATCAATAGCAAAGGGTGGTGGGAGAGGTGAGAAGTGAGAGGCGAGAAGCGAGACTGGAGCGTTTACCCTTCGTGACCTTCGTGCTCTTTCGTTGTGTCCTTTGTGGGAACCAGAATGTTGGATGCACACAAAGAACACAGAGGATGTACAATGGTCACAATGATCACAAAAACCATTTTCCGTTTTGCCTATTTGCCTCCTTCCTGTAATTTGCTGCAATCGCTTTTCTCAACCCCTTTTGATTTCATGACGATTCAACGAATAACCCCCTTGCTCGTGTTGATGTGTCTGCTCAGTAGCTGTGGCTCTTCGGGGCCTACAGATACGACCGACTGGAATGCAGCGAGTTGGGAGGAAATCGAGCAGGCTGCCAGAGGCAGCACCGTGAATTTCATGATGTGGCAGGGATCTCCCCGAATCAATGACTTCATCAACAACTACGTGGTGCCGACGGTGAAGGAGAATTATGACATTGAGTTAAAGATCAGCGGCGGGCAGGGATCAGAGATCGTGCAACTGGTGATGAGCGAGCGCGAATCCGGGGCCAAAAGGAGTCAGGTGGACATGGTCTGGATCAACGGAGAAACCTTTTTTCAGCTGAAAAAACTCAATGGCCTCTGGGGACCATTCGCCCAAAAACTCCCCCATGCTGAGCTGATCGACTTCGCAGATCCATTCATCAACATTGACTTTCAGCAGCCCATTGGCGGAATGGAATCCCCCTGGGGGATTTCTCAGTTTGCCCTTTTTTGCGATTCAGCCAAAGTAGATCAACCGCCCCGAAACCTGGATGAACTGGAGGCCTACGTTCGCAAATATCCCGGCACATTTACCGTGTCGAACGACTTTACCGGCATGACGCTGCTCAAAAGTTTTCTAGCCGAGCTTGGCGGCTCCCCCAACAGCCTCGATGGTCCGTTTGATGAGGAAAAATACGAACGACTCTCAGATCAACTGTGGGAGTACCTGAACCGAAATAAACCCTACTTCTGGAAAGAAGGCAGCACCTTTCCCAAAGAGCACACCCGGATGGATCAGATGTTTACCAACGGAGAATTGCTGATCGGTTATGGATTTGGCGAAGGGGGGATTGAGGAGAAAGTGAGGCAGGGGTTGTTTCCCAAAAGCACCGCGGCCTTCAATTGGACCAATGGCACCATCAAAAATGCCAACTACCTGGGCATCCCCCATAACGCGGTCAACAAGCCCGGTGCCATGGTGGTGATAAATTTCCTCATTTCTCCGGAAGCCCAACTTGAAAGTATGGACCCGGCTGGCATGGGCTCCAACCCTGTGATTGATGTGGACCGACTTTCGGAAGACTGGCAGCAGAAATATGCCCATGCGCCCAAACGGCTCTATGGCCCATACATGGAAGACCTGGAAGAACACGCCATTCAGGAACCGGCACCCGAATATATGCTCCGGCTTTATGAAGAATTTCGTACAGAAGTTATTGAACAATAGCCGCTCCCTGCCAGGGCTGATCTTGTTTGTGGTGGTTGGGGTGTTGCCGTTTGTGGCGGCCCTCATTTATGCATTGCTGTACAGCCTGGGGCTTGTAGGAGCTGTTAGGGAAGGATTCACTCTGCGATTTTGGGGAGAGGTATTATCATCAGGTGAGTTTTTGGGTTCACTGGGCTATTCAGCTTTGATCGCTGCGGTTTCTGTCCTGATTTCTGTGAGTGCAGCCCTCTGGCTGGCGCTGACGTTCCATCGGGATGTTGAAAACAAATGGATTTCATTCGCGCTCTATCTTCCTCTGGCTGTTCCGGGAGTGGTTTCGGCCTATTTTGCGTATCAGCTGTTTTCTAAATCCGGCTTTTTTTCCCGTGCTTCACATCAGCTGGGCTGGATCGAAGAAGCCAGAGGATTTCCGGATCTAGTCAATGATCCCTGGGCGATCGGCATTGTCCTCACCTTCATTACGGTGGTGCTACCCTTTTTTCTGCTGCTCTTTCTCAATGTGTACAACAATGAGCGAGTGGATGAACTTCGGCAACTCGCCCTTTCGCTGGGTGCCTCATCAGGTCAGGCCACCTTCCGTGTCGTGCTGCCGGTGATGCTCCAAAAGACCTGGGTGCTGATTTCCCTTTACTATATTTTCCTGCTGGGCTCCTATGAAGTGCCCCTCATTCTGGGACAGGAATCGCCGCAAATGCTCTCGGTGCTCGTCGTTCGGGAGCTCAAGCAATTTGATCTGACCAAAATCCCGGAAGGATATGTGGTAGCCGTGATTTATACCGTGGTGGTATCAGCAGCCACGGTCCTGTTGTTCAGCCGAAGAAATAGCACCAATCATGAAGCGTAGCATCCGCATCCTGTTTCTCTCAATCATGGTCGCGCTGATCCTGTTTCCCTTCGGATATCTGGTGCTGTTATCCCTGTCTTCCGAATGGCGCTATCCGGACCTGATCCCGGGTTATCTGGGCTGGAAAAACTGGCAGGAAGTGTGGCGTTCCGACAGCAGCCTGATGGAGAGCTTCTGGCAGTCGGTGCTGATCTCTTTGTCTGTCGCCTCCTCTTCGACATTTTTCGGCTTTTTCATCAGCCGCACGGTGGCCTTCCATCCCAAACGCAAGCTGCTCACCATGCTGGCCTATTTCCCCTATGTGCTGGCTCCGGTGATTTTTGCCGTGTGCCTCAGCTTCTTTTTCATGAAAATGGGGCTCTTTGGCCAGCCTGCGGGCGTGATCCTCGCGCAGTTCATGATTGCCTTTCCCTATGCGATGATTTTCTTCCTCAGTTTCTGGGGAGAGCGCATCCGTAGTTATGAGCAACTCGTGCAGACACTCGGTGGCACCCCCTGGCAAAGCTTCCGAAGGGTACTCCTCCCACTGGCCAAAGGCATGCTGCTGGTCTGTTTTTTTCAGACCTTTCTCATTTCCTGGTTTGAATACGGCCTCACTTTCATCATCGGCGTGGGAAAGGTCCAAACTCTTACGGTGAAAGTGTTTTTGTTTATCAAGGAATCGAATGTCTATTTTGGGGCCCTGGCTTGCTGCATGCTGATTTTTCCACCGGTGGTGTTGCTCTACCTGAACAAGCGCTACGTCTTCAACAAACTCATCTGATGCTCCTGGAAGTCAAGGACATATCCAAACGCTTCAAACAAGAAGAAGTGCTCCGGGAGCTGAATTTTTCTCTGGAAGCGCACCATACCTTATCGATTTTGGGTCGGTCGGGCAGCGGAAAGACCACTTTGTTAAAAATTCTTGGAGGACTCGAAACACCAGATACCGGAGGAATTATGCTGGATGGCGAGCCCCTGGGCGAGCGGAAAGCCGGCCAGCGGGGCGTGGTCTATCTGTATCAGGAAGACCTGCTCTTCCCACATCTGGATGTGTTCGGGAATATTGCCTTTGGGCTGCAACTGAGAAAAGTCCCACAAGCAGACATCAAACAGAAAGTCCATGACATGATTGGGCATCTGGAACTGAAGGGGCAGGAGAACAAAATGCCGCATCAGCTTTCGGGCGGCCAGCGACAGCGGGTCTCATTTGGCCGTGCCATCATCACCAATCCCAAATTGCTGCTGCTAGACGAACCCTTCGGCAGCCTTGACACAGGCACCCGCGAGCGCATGCAGCAGCTCTTCAAAGGGCTGGCCAACGATTTTCAGATCACCTCCCTGTTTGTCACCCACGACCTCAAGGAAGCCATCCTCATGGGAGACCGCCTGGCCTTCATGCGATCCGGTCGGCTGAAGGTCTATGAAGACCAACAATCCTTCATCGACGATCCCGAGACGGGGGTGAAAAAAGAAATTGAATTTTGGGAAGGGCTGGAATGAGGGGGAAGTGGTTCGAAGTTTGAGGTCGAGGGTGTAGGCGAGTTGTTGCACGGGGGTATTCCGATTTTTCAGGAAATCTACTCATTCGCAAAATCAATTATTTTCCTATTTTTAACTTTCCAGCATAGTGAAAACCATTTTCCCTGCGATTTCATGCCTGATAAGTCCAAAGTTTTATTCCTTGCCACCGATGACACCACCGGCAAGGGACATTCATGGGCAAAGGAGAGCGCAGAGATCCAGGAGGCACTCACCCGAGAAGGAAAGGGGGAGCAATTTACCTTGACGACCCGCCCGGGGGTAGATAGTCATCGACTGATTTCCCTGATGCTGGATGAAAACCCTGAAGTGCTGCATTTCATCAGTGAGGTTTCAGAGCAGCAGATCGTCTTGCCTAATCCCAGGGGAAAAAAGATTGTCCAAAAACCAGAGATCCTGGCCAAATTATTCGGGCATTTCAAAACCAGGCTGAAATGGGTCGTCATGAGTGGATGCTTCAGCGAAGCTCAGGCATCGGCCATCAGCCAGGCCATTCCGCAGGGCTCCGTCATCGGATTTGATTGCAACATGCCTCCGGAACAACGGATCAGTGCCTCTGTAGGCATGTACCTGGCCATGAAAAGTGACAAGAACCAACCTGCCCAGGTGGCTGGTCTCGCCAGGATCAATCTGGAAATGGCTGGCGGGAGAGGCGATCACATTTATTTGTATCAGGCAGGCATGGAAATTCAACCGGATCATCCACCGAAGAATGTGCAGGTAGAGCCCCCCGATCCACCAGACATCAAATTTTCCGATCGGATCGGCAGCAAAATCGCCTATCATTGTGACAGAGCGGTGCAGCGAGGAGAGTTCCTTCATCCCTATGAAAACGACCAGCGAACCTTCAATTTTTTCGCTGTTCATGGATCGACCCCACAATCTCATCACGGACTGGTAGAAAGCTTCTATCATCAGTTCCTCTACGACGAAGACTTCCCGGAAGAATCGAAGAAATACCAGGTAGTTCTTCATCAGGCCGATGACCTTGACAAGTACAAAGCAGAAATCCGATCCAAACTGCTCAACAAGATGGGGATGGGAAAACTGCTCCGTCTGGACAATGACAAGGAGATGACCGCAGCGGCCAAACGATTTGCAGAAAAAGGGGTGGACACCGTGGCCGTGGAGTTCCGGGTGAAAAGCTCCTACTGGAAGGCCTTCACGCCCGAACTCATCCAATGGTTCATCGCCAGGTATTGCCGGATTCAGGAGGAAGGATTTTCCTCTCCGGCCTTTTACTTTTTTCTCAGTGTGATCTACGAAGAAGAAGTAGATCAGATTACTTCCCTGCAGGAAATCCGAAAACTCGTGCAGCGTCTTCCGGATTGTACCATTCTTACAGAACTTCAACAGGTGCAGAAAGCCGACATCTTCACCTGGATCGAAGGCCATATCACGCCCGATAGCCAACGCCAGACCAAGATCTGGCATACCTACTTCTTTGAAGACCTTCCTTCCTATGACATGGAAGAGGTCCAGCGCCGGCTTGACACCATGATCAACCTTGAACCTTCCGACTATGACTGAATATAGCATTCAATTCCCCACGCGCACCTTCAATCTGCGCGAGTTGCCAGAGTCGCAGTATGTGCTTTCCAAGGGCCTGGCTGATGCTGTTCAGGTGGCCCTGGCCCTGCAGCAGCCCCTGCTCATTACCGGTGAGCCTGGCACCGGAAAAACCCGCCTCGCCTATCGAGTCGCCGCTGACCTGGCCAGGGCAAAATCCAACTTCCTCTCCAGTCCCATCGTGTACGAAACCCAGACCACGGCGGCCGCCCAGGATCTTTTTTACTTCTACGATGCCCTGAGCCATTTTCACGATGCCAACATCCGGCGGAAGGAAGATGAATCCACTCCCGTGGTGAGCAACTACCTCGAACTGCGCGGACTTGGCAAGGCCATCGCCCTGAGTAACCCCGATCAGGCAGGGGAGCAATATCTGACAAAGATCAGGGAACAGGATCCCCAGATCACCGACACCTCGAAGCCCTGGAGTTCTGTCGTCCTCATCGACGAGATCGACAAGGCGCCCCGGGATTTCCCCAACAACCTGCTGGCGCAGTTGGAGAAATACGAATTCCGCATCCGCGAGGACCACAATCGCAAATTTACCCTCGGAGAACAGCAGCAAATCGTGGTCATTCTCACTTCTAACTCCGAAAAGACCCTGCCGGAGGCATTCCTGCGTCGCTGCGTGTTTTTCCATATCCCCTTTCCGGCAAAAGAGCAGCTCATGGAGATCGTCAAGGCCCGCATCGGAACAAGCTCCGACTATGCCAATGAAGCCCTGGTGGAGCATTTTCTCACCCTCCGTGACATCATCAAGCGCAAGCCGCCTGCCACGGCAGAACTCATCGCCTGGCTGCGGATTCTGGAGCTTCACGAATTTGTCAAAGACGGGGTGACCTTCGACCAACTCAGCGACAAACAGATCGACACCCTGCGCCTTTCCTATTCCATTCTCGCCAAAACCGAAGATGACCTCAAAGCGATTGTTGCGAATCTGGGATGAATCTCCCGTAAGGGTTTCCCGCAGGCACACCCGATTGGTAGGGATCGAATTCCAGTCTCGCTTCTCACCTCTGACTTCTGACCTCTGACTTCTCCCTCCCACATATCGCTGCCGCTGCAATCGCTGATTGACCTCCTGGAGGGCAATGGGATTGTGCTGAGCCCCGACCAGATCGTTCGGGTGGAGCAGGCGCTGTGGGCATTGGGGAAGCAACATCAACAGGATCCGGAAGGACTGAAAACCCTCCTCACACCGCTCATTGCACAAAGTCCGGAGCAGCAAAAGGATGCCTATGCAGCCTTTGACCAGTGGCTGAAGCAATACGTGTTTCAGCCGGATGAAACGGCCCCAGCGCCCGATCCCGAACCGGAGATCATCAAACAGGCGCGGAGAGCCTGGTTGCGACCCCTGCTGGC
>CAZLKP010000135.1:0-10915 GCA_964560095.1 uncultured Bacteroidia bacterium | reverse complement strand
GGTCCAGGTCTGAGAGGGCCGGATACAGGACACCCTGTTCCAATTGGATTTTGCCCCGCAGGAGAAATGCCTCCGCTCCAGGGTTGGTTCGCATCAACAGGTTGTTGATGTCGCGAAGGGCCTCATTGACCTGGCCTACCCGGAACCGGGCTTCTGCGAGATACAATACTGGCTCCGGTTCGTTAGGAGCTAGTTCAGCGGCCCGTTCAAAATAGGCCATGGCAGAGTCTTGCTCGCCGGAGGCAGCCATAGAGCGGCCCATCCATGCCACAGCTTCCGCATGCGTCGGCTTGAGCTGGAATACCCGCCGGAAATCCGCGATGGCAGGCGTATACTGTTGCTGGTTGTAGTAGGTTTTGCCCCGTTCAAATCGGGCGTCCACGGCCAGCGGATCCAGGGCAATCGCCTCCTGAAATGCAGAGATGGCCCGGGTGGATTCTCCTACTTCCACCAGCAGAATTCCCTTGTCATACCAGGCTCTGGCAGAGGGATGTTCTTTTAATACTCGATCAATGGCGTTGAGCGCCAGATCTAGCTTGCCCGTTTCCAGATGATGCTCTGCCTCAAAAAGCAGAGCCTCCGGCAAATCAGGCTGCAGGGAAATTGCTATGGCAATGTCTTCCAGGGCACGTTCCATTTGCCTCATTTTCTGCTTGAGATTGGCCCGACGGACAAACGCCTCTGTGTATTCCGGGTTTAATTCAATGGCCTGATCGTAGTCGCGCATGGCTGCCCCAGTGTTACCAGCTACGACATAGGCATCCCCTCTCAGGAGAGGGATGAGGGCGAGCCCTTGATTTTCCCGGATCATCTGCGAGAAGAGATCGACGGCGGCTCTTCCGTCTCCGCTTTCGGTGAGCACAATTCCCTTTCCTATCTGGATCTCCAGATCGGATGGCCGCTGTTCGAGGGCTCGGTCATAATCGGCAATAGCAGAATCGTACATGCCCATTCGGCTGTAGATCCCGGCCCGGTCCTGATAGAGACTGGCATCCTGCTCATTGGCGGTGATGAGCCGGTCGTAGAGCCTTTTGGCTTTGTGATACCTGCCTACAGCGAGATAGGCATTCCGCATGACCTCAATTCTGGTGGCTTCCCCCTCTCCTTCCACCGGATTCATAGATTCCAGGTAACGGACTACATCTTCCGGGTGATTGATGGCACGCTGATGCAGCGCCTCATACCAATACACAAGGTTGGACACGAGAAGGAGGGGAAAATCTCCGGAAATTTGGTTGGGCTGCATTCGCACCTCTTCCTGATAGACAGAAGACTTCATGAGCATTCCTGCATACTGGTCATCAGCGACGTAGTAATTCAGGATACCCCGGCTGTTGGGTTTGGCAGGTCCCAGATAATTGGCCCATAGGATAAGATCCGCATGGCAGGATTCGGCAATGCCGGCTGCTTGATTTTCACGATCGTCACATGTTTCGATCTCAAGCAATCTGGCATCTACATGCACTCCTTCCTGTCGGAGGGCTTTGATTTGTCTGATCAACACCTCTTCGTGGACAAAATCGGAGGGCTGGCATTCTCCTTCTTTGATGAAGGAGAGTACAAGCACATGATAATTTTCGTCGTCACGGGGAAACGGGCAGGGATTTTCTCTTCCGCCCAATCCTAGATTAGACAACAGACCGGGAAACATGATACCCACAGAAATAGCTCCGGCCAACACAGCAATGATGCCCAAGACAACCCAGTTACGTTTTCTGGTTTTTAGGAGTTCTTCTTTGGGGCGAATAGGACGCTCTTCCTGTCCGGAGGCGGCCACCTTTTTGGTTTTTTTCTCTCTTTTTGCTGGCTTCGGTTTTTTGTCAGCCGTTGTGAGAAGGTCAGGATCTACGTCTGCGGTGCTCGTTGGGGTTGCCACATTTCTGGCAGGTCTTTGCGCCGGTTTGGGGCGTTTGGCGGGCGCGGGGGTTTCTGGTGGGGAGGAAACCGTGAGGACCGATTCTTTGGTTTTCTCTTCTGGTACCTCCGCCGGCTCCGTCAATGGATCTGCTTCCGTTGCGGGATCAGGCGCTCCACCCTGATCCTCCTCAGGGGTTTCGGTTGCATCCTGACTATCCTGCGGAGTAGCAGGTGTTTCGGGATGACTGTGCTCCTTTTGTTCCTTTGCTTCCCGGTCAGTTTCCTCCGCTTTTGTTTCATCGGGAAAGAGAGGTGTCACCTGATGAAGGGCAACAGTAGATTTTTTCTCAGGCTCCTCATCAGTTTCTTCTTCCTCCGTTTTCTCTTCGGCCGTGTCATCCCCTGATTCTATAGCGATGGGCTTTTCCAACTGGTCTTCAGTCTCCTCGTCGTTCTTTTCTTGGGGAAAAAATGGTTCTATCTCAAGGGGGGGGTCCTCCTCGGTGGGGATGTCTTCAGGGATAGATTCCGGTTCTTCCTCGGGCTTGGATGCTTCGTCCGGTTCAATGAGGATGGACTCTTCACCCGGTTTGACTGCCTCCGTGGGGGGGGTAATCTCTTTGGTCAGGTCAAAATTGGGAGCTTTGGGTTCTTCGGGCGTCCTGGTTTGCGGTTGCTCCGGTATTTTGGGCCCCTCAGGTATCAGGTCAGATGTTTCAGAAGGCTTGGTTGCCTCTTCCGCTGCTGTCTTTGTTAGGTGTGTCGGCGTGGTGGGTTGTTCCGGTTGGGCTTCATCCTTTTGCGGGGGAATGCTTTCGGATGTTTCCGTTGTTTCTGGGCTGTCCTGATCGGCCGGGGCTTCCTGCTTCATTTGAGTTTGAGGAGCGATTGTTGTACCTGGCTCGCCGGAGACAGGTTGAGACTGTTCTGCCTCGAGCTCTTTCTGACGATGAATGTGCAGGATTTGCTGGCTGAGCCATTGCTTTTCGGCCGAAGGAATGAGGAGGGGATTTCTCAATCTCCAGGAGAGGGCCCGATGTTTGTTTTCGAGATATGCCAGTGAAGCGTTTGAGTCAGCGGGTATGCCCTGTGTCCAGATTCCCTTGTTGCTGTCATAGGGATGGATTTTTTCTTCCTTGGCAACAAACGCTCTGGCTGCTTCGAGCACAGGAGATCCAGCCATGAGATGCAAATATGGTTCGATGGCTAACTCAGGATGATCTCCTGTAGCGAGAACCATTGGGATACCCTTTTCCATGAGGCTTTGCTGCCATTCTGTGGCGGCATCGCCACTAAAGATCAGGCCTCGCAGGTAGGGCCATTCTTCCCGTGTCCAGATAGACGCCTCTGGAGCGACCATGCCAGAACCAGCCCGGGCTCTCACCTTGATCTGTCCGTCAATGAGGGGGCCAATGACGTGAATGAGGGTCAGAAACTGCCTTGCAGGTCTTTGATGAAGAAAGTCTTCCAGGTAAATCCGGGAATCCGGTTCTTCGACCAACAGTTCAATTTGACCCTGATCCTGCAAAGGCTGAAGCAATTGCAGAATCTGACGCAATGAATCCAATGTACCGGAAGAAATCTTTCCTTCGGTATTCTGAGAGCAAACGAATAATATCCTTGGTTTGGGCCGTGCCTTTGCCATGAACGTAAAACCAGCGCAACAGGGTTAAAGCCTTTCAATCAGGCTATCCTTTTCGAATCAAAAACAGGCAGATGGTTGATGATAAGGAAAGATCTTCTGCCCCAGAAAAAGGATCGTCGAAAGTAGCCAAATAGACGCGCAATTGGGATGATCATCACGCAAGTGGTAAATTCAGGTGGATATACCGCTCTATCCCAGATTGTTCTGTCATCAAAACCTTTTTGTCCCGATTACGAAGGAACATTGGCTTTGTTTGTCCTTTCGATGGGCAAATTTGTTATTTTCCAACCAGAAAGGAATGACAAAGCTCCTTTCTTCTTACTACCCGAAGACTTTTTCCGCAAAAATATATGACTGAAGAAATAACCGCCCCCGCTGTGATCGTGCCTGAATGGGTGCAGGACGTCAAAAGAAAATACCTTTCTCAGAACGTCTCCCAGTTTATCCTCCACGGTAATATCAACGACTACGTCTGTGTGAACCGTGACACCCAAAACAAATACTACCGGATTCGGGAGTTCCTTAATGATGAGATGTTTAAGTATAAAGACATCGTCATCTACTTTGACCGTGCGGGTGGGCTAAGATTTCGCGATGACCGAACCTTTGGGGGAAACAGCGCCAGCCGGAAGGAATTTATCTCGGTGCTGCGACTCTTCGATGAGCTCACCGATAATAACTTCGCCGAGCTTACCCGCAACCCGGCCCGGTCATTCTTCACCCTGGACACCTACTTCAACCTCATGCTCAACCGGGACTTTATCGATGCCTGGTTCAAAGAGGTGGATAAGCAGATGAGTCTTCAGCCCGAAGATCCGGAGCCGATTGTGGAGGACCCCAATTCCGGCGATCTCATCGATCGCTTCATCAAAATGACCCTGCCGGATTTTGACGAAGACAAAAAGAAGCGAAAGGAATCCCTCCATAAACTCAAAGATCGGCTTACCCAGCTAAAGCAAAAGCTCTCCACGCCCAAATCCATTGCTTTTATCGTGGATTATGCAGAAACCCTACTGCCTTCCGGCGATACCAGCTCTGCCCGCCCCGATGAATCCATGCTCCTGGTGTTCATGCAAAAATGGGCCAAAGAAAAAAAGTTTCTCGAGTCGGATCTCACCATCATGGTGCTCACCGAGAACCTCATGGACCTCAACCAGCAATACGTCCGGAATCCCTACACCTTCGACGTATCGCTGCCCTATCCCGATGAGGATAACCGCCTGACTTTCATTCAGAATTTCTTTGCCCAGCGTGAAGAAGTGGATGAGTATTTTGAGATGTCACCGCAGATTCTGGCCAAAAACACCGCTGGTCTGGGACTCGTGCATCTCGACATTATCATGAACGAGGCGGTGGAAAACAAGCTGCCGTTTACCAATGATGAGCTGACTGAGAAAAAGAAGGAGATGATCGAAAACGAGGCTGGCGGACTCCTGGAATTTGTCGAGTCCAAATTTAGCCTCAAGCACGTAGCTGGTCACGCTCAGGCCAAAAAGCATCTATTGGATGCTTCCCGAGCGCTTCTCAATGGCCGCCCCGATGTGATGCCCATGGGCTACCTCATCTCCGGGCCGGTCGGCACCGGAAAAACCTTTATGATCAATTCCTTCGCCAATGATATTGGCGTGCCCATGGTCATGCTCAAAAACTTCCGGGGTATGTATGTTGGCCAATCAGAAGGCAACCTGCAGAAGGTGCTGAAAATCCTCAAGGCCATGGCTCCGGTAGCTGTGATGATTGATGAGGCGGATGCCTACCTCGGCAGCCGCAGCAACGACGGCAGCTCCGGCGTCAACAGTCGTCTCTTTTCAATGCTGGCGTCTTTCATGAGCGACACCGACAACCGTGGCCGCATCATCTGGTTTCTCGTGACGGCACGGCCGGACCTGATGCCGGTGGACTTTAAGCGCCAGGGTCGGGCAGAGGAGCACATTGGCCTCTTTTATCCGGAAAGCATTGAGGAGAAAAGGGAACTCCTTGACGTGATGCTAAAAAAAACCGGGCTGGACTACATCAATACCGATGAGCTCGACGAAGATTTCTTCGAAGACATTCCGATTCGATCGGGGGCGGACATGGAAGCCGCCCTCACCCGGGCCAAGTTTAAGGCCGCCAGTCTGGGACTCGACCAGGTCGATGTGGACATGATCGTGAAGGTCTTCAACGACTTCCTCCCACCTACCTACCCCGAAGAGGTAGAACTGATGACCTACTCCGCTGTGCTGGAGTGTACCTCTAAGGATCTCCTGCCCGAGCGCTTCCGCAACATGACCCGCGAAGAAGTACTGGAAAAAGTCCGGGATCTGCAGGCGATTATTCGGTGAGAGGTGATCATTGGACGATGGACACGGCCCCACTGGCTCCGACGAATTATCCTCGCAAAATCCTGTGAACTTCCAGCGATAGGGAGGTGAAAACCATCAAGGCATTGGCATTGCCGCTGAGGTGGCGGTGGCTGTTGTCCAGGCGGCGGGCGATGGCTGCAACTTTTCCGGCGGACATCAGCTGGGAAAAATTCTCCTGAAATTCCTTTTCAGCCCGGGTTGACAGGGCAATTTCACGACTGCCTACATGGAATAGCAGGCTGTCGCGAAGCTTTTTTACGGCCACTGAGAGGAACAGCTTCTGGAATTCCTTGTTCTCTTTGACAATCGGCTCAATGCGCTCCTGGATTTTGTCATACTGCCCCAGATAGGAAGCCCGAAGCCATTCGATGTAGAGACTGCTCATCTGCTGGCTGCTTTCGGAGAGGTATTCGTTGGCCATGGCAGGGCTTCCCTCTGAGATGGCCGCCAGTTCTTCGGCCTGGTCGGGATCTATTTTGTGCCTGCGGGCAAGATAGTCTCGGATATCTCCTACATCGACCCGCGAGAGCCGGATACGCTGCACCCTGGAATTGATGGTGGTGAGCAGACGAGATGGGTCGGAGCAGGTCATGATGATCTGTGTACGCTCCGGCGGTTCTTCCAGCAGTTTGAGAAAGGCATTGGCTCCTTCCCTCCGAATTTCCTCCGAATTCCAGATCAGGATCACCTTGTATGGCGCTTCAAATGCTTTTAGTGAAATTCTCTGCTTGAGCGCCCGGATTTCGTGCACAGAGACAAACAGCTGCTTGTTTTCTCCTCCCAGAATGCGTTTCCACCTCGCAAACGATAGGTAGGGATCTTCGAAAAACACCTCCCGAAACGGGGCGAAATAGTCTTCGGTGATGTGGTAGCGATTCCCTTCCCTTTTGGAAATGATGGGCAGGACATAGTGAACATCCGGATGAATGCCCTTGCTGATCTTGATACAGTTGGCGCAAGATCCACAAGAATCGCCATTGGTGGGCTGGAGGCAGTTGATGTATTGGGCGATGGCCGTGGCCATCCCGAATTTGCCCACGCCTTCAGGACCGACAAGCATCAGGGCATGCGCCAAGCGGTTGTGAGAGACGGATTCCCGTATCTGTTGTTTGACCGCGTCCTGGCCGAGTATATCCGAAAATCTCACGTTGTCGATTTTGTCCCCAAGATAGAGATTTTTCCCTCCACCAGTGAGGATCATCGGAAGCTGTTTCCGTATCCTCCTATACTCTCTTTCTCCCTTTCCTCGTATATTAAGGATCTAAGCCCGAGAGCCTTTTGAGCCAACCGACTCCCCATATTCACAATCTGCTGGATGAGCAGCTGCTGGAAAGCTATCGCAAGGATGGTGACAGCCGCTATGTGGGAGAATTGTTTCAGCGCTACACCGAGATGGTCTATCTGGTGAGCATGAAATATCTCAAAGACCCGATGGAGGCGGAAGACATGACGATGAAGGTCTTTGAGAAGCTCATGGTCGATTTGAAGCGATATGAGATTCGGTCATTTCGCTTTTGGCTGCACAAAGTAGTGAAACACCAGTGTCTGGCTCACCTGGATCAGCGGAAAACAGCCCGCGAGAAGCAGGAGGACTTTCAGCTGGACCAGGCCGAAATTATGGAAAACGGGCATGAACCGAATCTATGGAGTGAGCCTGATGAGGCTCAGCTTCAGTTTGAATATCTCGAAGTGGCCCTCACACAACTCAACGACCAGCAGAGAATCTGCGTCGAGCTCTTTTATCTCAAAAAGAAAAGCTACCAGGAAGTAGCCGACATCACAGGCTTCACCCTCAAACAAGTGAAAAGCTACATCCAAAACGGTAAGCGAAACCTCAAAAACCTGATCACAGAAATGGGAAGCGATTCCGCAGGCGGGAATTCGCTGCGCTCAGGAAAGTGAGACAAAAATTTTCAACCTTGAACTTTCGACCTTAGATCTTCAACCAGTAACCACTACCCTTTGACTGCATTCACCCCATCAGCGGATTTTGACTCAGAAGCCATGCCTTCCTTCGCAACCATTGAGCGGTATGTAAACGGAGAGATGACTGCCGATGAGCAGAAGCGGATGGAAGCTTCTATCGCCAGTGACCCGTTGTTGGCGGATGCAGTGGAGGGATACCGAATGAGCATGGCCGACAGCCAGCTGGTTGATCGCCTAGCGCGCATTCGTAGGCAGGTGACTGCCTCAGCCGAAGCCCTGCCGGAGCCTTCGGCCTCGACCTCGAAGCGCAAAAGCCGCGTCAAACCCTTTCCGCAATATCTCGTGTACACGGCCATTGCAGCTGGAATTGCGCTGCTTCTGGTGTTTGTCGGGCTCATGGGGGAGGCAGAGGAAACAGATACCGGTCTGGGCAATGAAATCGCGCAGAACGAACCCGCCCCCGATCAACACCTGCCTGAATCCAGCACGAAACCGCCTGTCGCTGACGCATACGATCCTGAACCATCTCCTGCCCCTGACCGCTCCGGGGAATCTGCCTCCCGGCCGGCACCTGCTCCTCAGTCAGCGGCCCAGCCTTCTGATCCGGAGGCCAGCATTGCCACACCGCCATTGACCGAGGATATGAGCCTCGGGGAAGCAAGCGACCGGGATATGGCGATCTCGACCCCAGGCAACGGCGCTGAAAATGATCTGAGCATAAGGAATGCCTCTCCAGTGCCTGCTACCATACCCGGAAGTGAAGGAGGACCTGGTTCGATGACAGCCCCTGCGGCCTCCACATCTGCCGATGATCCGGCTTTCGAAGAGGAAGCGGCTGTGGTAACCACCAATGAGCCAGACGAGGAGGAGCTGATTCGCCTGCAGAAGGAAGCCGTGGCAGCTACCAGTCCTGTGGTTCGCGAACGTAGTGAGCAGGTACAGGCCCGCCAGCAGGTGGAAGAGCGGCGCAACAGCTACAATCGCTATGACAATGCACCCGCAGCTGCCTTCGAACCCAACGACATTCCACCGCAGGATAGTTTCGACAAGCAGAGTGGCCAACTGGACAGGGTGAACACCATCGCCGACATGCTGCAGTATGCCATCGACCTCTACGACCGGGGAGATACTGACAGTTCGCTCATCGTGCTGGAAGAGGTGTTGCTGTCGGAGAGCGAGAATGTGGTGGCCAACTATATGAAAGGCCTGGTGTTGCTCGACACAGACAGAGCGAAAGAAGCCATTGATCCGCTGGAACTGGCGGTGGAGGCAGGAAACAGCGAACTGTTTGAAGAAGCCCGCCGAAACCTGGTGGATGCCTACCTGAAATCTGGCAAAAAGCGCAAAGCTCGAAGCCTGCTGTCCGACATGGCAGAAGAACCGGGTCTCTACCAGCAGGAAGCCATCCAACTTCTCGAAAATCCGGATTAACTTTGTCGGAAGAAATTGTCTGCCATGAGCGATTCCCAGGATACGTATCGCATACTCCTGCCTGATTTTGAGGGGCCGTTTGATCTGTTGCTGTTCTTCATCGAGCGAGACGAGATTGACATTCACGATATCCCCATCGCGACCATTACCGAGGACTTCCTGGATTATATGAAGCAGATGGAGGCGATGAACATTGAGCTGGCGGCAGAATTTATTCTGGTAGCCAGCACCCTGATGCGCATCAAAGCCAGGATGCTGCTTCCCCGTCCGCAACTCAATGAAGAGGGCGAAGAGATCGACCCGCGGGAAGAGCTGGTGAAGCGCCTGCTGGAGTACAAGCGCTACAAAGAAGTGCTGGGGCAGCTAAGTGAGCTGGAAGCCGCCCAGGGCGAGCGAGAGAAAAGAGGCTTTACCGGTAAGGAAGAAAAGGAATTTCTCAAAAGTGACTTACCGGAGGAGGAGCTGGTGGGTCTGGATCTCTATACCATCATGCGTACATTCAGACGGGTTTGGGAGCGCCACCAGGACGAGATCAAGACTCCTCAGCATGTAATTCGGAAATATCCTTACTCGCTGGATCAGGTCAAAAACCGTATGCTGGAGCGGGTGCTGCTGGACGAGCGGGTGGACTTTGTGTCGTTTGTGCTGGAGGAGAAAGACCGCATTTTTGTGGTGTTCAGCTTTTTAGCGATTCTGGAATTGGTGCAGGGGCAGAGACTGGGCATCATCATCGGTGAGGGATTTAACAATTTCTGGATTGAGAAGAAGCAGCAGGTAGAGGGATAATCCTACAGAGATCCATTTATTTCAATCTTTGTATTATTTGCAATTTAAAATTTACGATCCTACTTTAGTGATGTATTCGGCAACACGCCAGATACAGAAGCTAGGGGTTAGGGTTGACTCTCCCGCCAATTGGCGGGATTGAGTCCCCCAATTTTTTTGTTGTGGGGTTTTGTAAAGGAACTTTAGCACCGTTAGGTGATCTCATCCGAGAGCCTATTGGTAAGTGCAGGCGGCCAGGGCAAAACCAGCCATCCGAGTTGGAAAGAATGATCGGAAATTCGTAAACTCACCAAGTGAATGATCAACCCGCCGCTGTTGGTTCCATGTGGCTATCCCGGTGAAGCTGGAACGTCGCAGGTGTGGGGCGGAGATTTTCCTGTCAACTAATCTTTCATCCAATACCTGGATATGGAAAAACAAGACCTGCTGGCGTTGACGGACGAGCAACTGCTAGTCGAAAAGAAGAAGCTCAAACAGTCGAAACTATTCCACGCGCTGGCCATCGGTTTTCTCGTCGGCATCCTGATCTTCGGATTTGTTTCCTGGAGTCTTTCTTCGGAGAAGCAGGTGGGCTTTCTGATTCCCATGCTGATTCCCATGGTGTTTATCTACAAAATGCTCAAAAGCCCGAATAAGAGCAGCGTATTGGAAGAGGTGTTGGAAGCACGAAACCTGAAATGAGGAACAGGGAAGTGGACGACCATCTCCATAGAACCATTATGCTGGAATACGCATGCCACCTTTGCCGCTTACTTCTAGGACAGAACCAATATCAATGAAGAAATAGTGGCCTCACTGGTGCCCTATTTCCGCTTCGGGAGGGCGAGTTCTGCCAGTCCCATTACTTTGTCATCTCCGGATGCCTGCGCTTGTATTCCGTCAATCAGGAGGGGCTGGAACGGCCCGTGGAGACGCCGTCCCGCGC
>CAZLKP010000134.1:0-10999 GCA_964560095.1 uncultured Bacteroidia bacterium | reverse complement strand
GGGGGATTTTTATCCTTCTGCATTGATCCTTCAACAATCTTCAATCATTCACCCCCTTAGCCCCCTCTCCAGCGCACAAAGCCATCCCACAGGGGGACCTTTCTGGCCTCTCAAAACTTCCAGGCCCCGCTGACCATCACATTCCGTCCGGGTCCGGCCAGTCCTGAGCTGTAGGGGCGGTATCGCTGGTCGGTGAGGTTCTCGACGCCGAGGACCAGGCTGAAGTTGGCGGGGAGCTGGTATCGGGCTTTGAGATTCAGGGTGTACCAGGCAGGTGAATAGGGATTGCCGTGGGCGTTTGTAGCATAAATTTCAGTTTTGCCACGCTCCTCGATGGAGAGATTCTCAAATGACTGTTCACCGGAATAGATGGCATACAATTGTAGATCCAGGCGATCGCGGATGTAGCTGAGGCGGGTTTGACCGAAGACCGGGGGCGCATGTCTGGACGCGCTTATGCCGCCATCGTCCATTTCTTCCCAACCCTGTTGGTAGTTGAGGTGAGAACTTAGACGAAAAGGCCCCGGAAGCTGGATTTCCAGCCCGGCCTGCAGGCCATACACACGCGCCTGTGCGGCATTTTGAATGGCCTGCACCTGGCTGAGTTCACCATCGTATGGGATGCTGTCCAGGCCGTTGAGGGAATAATCACGGCGAACCAGTGCATCTTCCAGCAGGCTGTAGTAGGCCGAAACATCGATTTTGACCTGTTTTCGAAAGATTTTGGCGAAGCCCAACTCGGCATTCCAGGCATATTCGGCCTGAAGGTCCGGATTGGGCACGGTTACGGCGTTGGGCTCAGAGTCAAAGACTTTCCCCATGTCATCTACATTCGGTGCGCGGAAGGCTGAAGCCACGGAGGCTTTCCATACCCAGGTCGGGGTTGGATGAAAGGTAGCACCCAGACTGCCGGTGAGCGCGCCATTATGTAAGCTGGCCCGGGTAAAGGGGAAAGGATAAAAGGTGGTATCAAATTCCGCTTCCATCCCAAACTGGTTATAGCGGATGCCTGCCTGCAGGGTCCAGGCTTCGGCTGGCTCAAACTGTCCAGAGAGGTAAGCGGCATAGGATGACCAGACAGCCTGCGGGTAGCGGCTGGGACCCGATTGTGTCTCTTGGGTTTCGATGTTTTCGCTGGTCCCAATAGACGTTACATCATTGGTCACAGCTTCCAGTCCGTAGAAAAGCCGGAGGCGATTGTTGATAGATTTGGTAAAATCGAAGTTGGCGGATAATGCCAGCACCTGCTCCTCCCGGATCTCCCGAACGGGATCGTTCAGGTCGCGGCTGATGCGGCTTTCCTCAAACAACTGATGCGCCAGCCTGAGCGATGCTTCATCATACAGCTTGTTGTTTCCCTGATGTGTTGCAGAAAGTAGGTTCATCATCCATACCTGAGGCCCATAGTCCCACTCGGCGTAGCGGGGAAGTCTGTTTCGGGTGCGCTGATGCCGGTCGTAGCGACCGTATTCGGAGGTGGTAGAATAATGAAATCCATACGCTAGCTCCCAGGAGTCGGCTGGTTGGTAGCGGAATTTCTGCATCAGGTTGATCTGGGAATAGCCGGAGGGACGCTGGACCCGCGGATCTTCTTGCGAGATCACAACATCTTCGCCGTTTTGCCGCGTCACATACACCAGGTTGAGATAATCTTCCGGACCCTGGCTTCCCATTCGTAGGTCTCCGTAGTCGTTTCGACTGAAGCTTGTGATCGAGGCAAATCGTTTTCTCCCGAGTCGAAGATCTGCATGGGCCGTTTTTTCCTGGTTAGCGGAAGAATATCTCCCGGAAACCGAGCCATGTACCAGCGGGGTGTCTCCGGAGGAAAATTCCGGCCTGAGCGTCTGAAAGCTCATCACGCCACCAATGGCATCACTGCCATAGATCACCGAGCCGGGGCCAAACAAAATCTCTGTCGATTCGATGGCGAAAGGGTCGAGCGAAATGACATTCTGAATATTTCCACCCCGAAAAATGGCCGTATTCATTCGCACGCCATCCACGGTGTAAAGCAGGCGGTTGGTGGCAAAGCCACGGATCATGGGGCTACCTCCTCCCTGTTGGCTCTTCTGGATGAATACTTCTCCGGAAATGCCCAGCAGGTCGGCAGCCGTTTGCGGTTGCTGAAGTTCGGCCTCCCGCTGCCGGATGCGGATGATGTGAGCCGGAATGTCACTTTCGCTTTGTCGCCAGCGTGTCGCTGATAGGACGACTTCATCCATCGTGAAATTTGACACACCCGTGCTATCGTCCTGTGCTGCAGCCTGTCTCCACAACAGGAGTGGCAGCAGCAGGAACAAGATATTTTTGTTCATGCAGAAATTGTCTGATTGATCAGGTAACAATGAAAAACGGTGATACCAGGATCACAGACGGGGAGGCGGGGTAGGAGGGGAGTTGAGAAGGATGTGGGAAGCACCAGCATCAATTACCGGAGGGAGCCTGAGTAGCGGAGAAAACAACGCCAGTTGTTCTCCTGCTGGAGGAAACATCGAAGGAAACAGAACCAGGATTTTCCCAGCATCCTTTTCCTGGTGCAGTTGATTCTGCCAAACTTGTCCGTGGAGCTTTCGCAGTTTTCGGTTGAGGGCGGATTCTTCGCGGTCGGGCCAGCAATAGACGATGAGAGAATCGGTCGTTTCATATTTTTCGACCACATCATACATCTCCCCGAGGTATTCAAACTCCCGATCGTGTTCCCATGCCAGCTCATGTTCTGCCTGTCGATGTGAGTAAGCAAGTCTCACAAGCTGATCTCTGGGAATGGATTCCATCATGCGATGTTTGACCTCCCTGCGAACCAGTGCTTTCTCCACCTGCAGCCAGATCACGCCTCCTGCTGTCGGTAACAGCAGGCAGCATAAAAGCAGGATGCCGGAGAATGATTTCACGCTTGGTCAATAATCGATTTGGATGCCGTGGTACTCGTCGTCGGTTTCGTAGTCTTTGCGAAGGGGATGGCCTTTCCAGTCTTCTGGCAGGAGAATCCGGCGCAGATCCGGATGATTGGAAAAGGGAATGCCGACGAGATCGTATGCTTCGCGTTCATGCCAGTCGGCGGCTTTCCAGATGTGGCTGATGCTGGGAACTGAGACAGTCGCTTCATCCATCTTCTCCGGTTTGGGGATTCGCACTTTGAGCACGATCTGATGTTCGTGAATGAGGGAGGAAAGGTGATACACAACCAGCAGCGTGTTGCTGTCTTTGCCTTCATCAACACCAGTGATAGAATGAAGAAAGTCAAAAAACAGAGACTCCTCTGTTTTCAGCCACTGGCAAACCTCTGGGAGCTTGTCAGGTACCAGCTCGATCCAGGGCTGCTTCACCACCAGGTAGGAGGAAGCAACAGCTTCCTCTCCGAAGGTGGCTATCAGTTGGTCTAGTATTTCCTGCGCGGTCATGAGCGATCGGTTTCGGGGTTGGCAGGCGGGAGCATCATGCGTTCGCCCCGGATTTTTTCCTGAAGCTTGAGGATGCCGCCGATGAGGGCTTCGGGTCTTGGGGGGCATCCGGGCACATAGACATCGACGGGCACGATGCGGTCCACGCCTTTGACGACATGATAGCCATGCTCCCAGTAGGGGCCGCCACAATTGGAGCAGGAGCCCATGGAGATCACGTATCGAGGCTCTGCCATCTGCTCGTAGAGGCGTCGGATGCGATCCGCCATTTTGAAGGTGACCGTGCCCGCGACAATCATCACATCGGATTGTCGGGGAGAAGGGCGCGGAAAAACACCCATACGATCGAGGTCATAGTGACTGGCATTGGTGGCCATCATTTCGATCGCGCAGCAGGCCAGCCCAAAGCCCATGGGCCAGATGGAGCTCAGCCTGGCCCAGTTGAACAGATCATCCAGCTTGGTGACAACCACGTTTCCCTGTCCGGTTTTTTGGTCCAGCAGTCCCATACTCAGTCTTCTTCTTCTTCGGGAGAATACGGCACCTCTTTAGAGGTAGGTTCCCGCTTCTCCTCATATACCTGGTTTTCCCGCTTTGGTTGGACTTTTTTGGCTGATTTCCCCATTTTGTTCGCATAGGGAATCACGATCCATGCCAGAATCACCAAAATGATTAACCATTCCCAAAATCCAAACATAGGCGATTGTGTTAAATCTGTAAAGATAAGAAAATAGAAAAGCTGAACCCGATCTTTGTTTCCTCACCGTTGACCCCTGGGAAAATAGGGTGTATCCACTCAATTTCACCCATTGACAGGAGGGCCATCTAAAGCGCCAGACCTTCTACTTCTGGCCGAAGGAGCTGTATGCTCAGACAGCATCATTTTCTCAGGCCTTCAGATAGCGTTTATTCACCTTCTGATAAATCGTTTTGGCGACTGCCTTATCGGCTTTCACTACAGGGGTGGGTGCACCTGCATTCAGGTCGCCGCGCTGCCAGGCATAGACCAGGCCCAGGATCAGGATGAGGGCGAATACCAGCATTTCTCCCATCGCCAGGTAGCCCCATCGAAGGTCTGCCGCGACCCAGTCGGCATGTGCAAAAACTGTGGACCAGGGAAAGAGAAACAGAATTTCCACCTCGAAAATGAGGAACACCAGCGCTACCAGATAGAATCGAATGTGAAACTGAATCCCTGCAGACCCAACCGGATCTTCGCCGCACTCGTAGGTGGTGAGCTTTTCGGGATTGGGACGGTGGGGGGAAAGGAGATGGGCCACTGTGATTCCAAGAATAGAAAAAAGGGCGCCCCCTAGCACAAAGGCCAGCAGGATGCCGAAGGCCCCCAGGCTTCCTGATTCTGCAACAGAAAAAAAGTGATCTGATCCTTTCAACATCTGAAGGTGACTTGCCAGAGAAAACATCGTCCTATTCCTTCGAAACGTACAGAAAATATGCACCATCACCAATGATAATCTGGATACGGCATTTTCCGGAAAGCCTGTACCTTTGCGCGACATTCTTATCTCTTTGCCAACAGAAAATATTCAATTCCATGAAATTCGGTCCATTTTCTATGCTACTTCTGTTGTTCGGTGGCGGTCTGTATGCCCAGGAATCCGATACGACAGCCACTGACACCTCCTGCTGGACCTACGGGGCTGTAGGAACCGCTGGCTTTACCAACACTGGCCAAACTGTCTACTGGCAGGCTGGCGGCATCAATTCACAAAATATCTCCGGCAGGATTGATGTAAATGCCTACTACGAAAAAGACAAGCTTTCCTGGCAAAACGACCTCGTGCTGGCCCTTGGTGCGGTGCGGCAGGGTACCAGTGACGAATCCCGTTTCATCAAAAACCAGGACCGCGTTGAGCTCACTTCCAAAGCGGGCCGGGAAATCAATGAAAAACTCAATTTGTCGGGTTTACTCGGCTTCCGTACGCAGTTTTTGCAGGGGTTTGTTTTTCCAGCGAATCAACCGACCCTTCAGCCGTCGGATACTGTCTCAAATTTCCTCTCCCCGGCTTTTCTGGAATTTGGTATTGGCGTGGACTACCAGCCTTCAGAAAATTTCTCCATTTTCTACACCCCCTTGAACTCCAAGGTAACCATCGTGTCTATTGAGGAATACCGGCCTCTTTATATCCCTCAGGATATCACCTCGGGCTCGGTCCGATACGAACTTGGTTCAAAATTGGTATTGAAGCTCAAGCAGCAGATTGCAGAAAATATCCTGTTTGCTACCAATGCAAACTTCTTCACGAACTACCTGCAGGATTTCCCGACGGTGGACGTGAACTGGGAAACCTTCACCACGGCCAAGGTGAATGACTGGTTTTCTGTCAACTTCGCCACCAACCTGATTTATGACGCCGACATGGTATTTAATCTGGTGGATGAAAACGGAGAGCTGACCGGTGAACAGGGGCCTGCGACCCAGTTTCAACACATTCTGACGGTCGGGGTGACCTACACGCTTTTCTGATTTTGGGTTTTTCAACATAGCAGGAGGCTGTCTTCATCGGGGTAGCCTATTTTTTTATTCGTGGCATCATTATGGAAAATGTTCGGCTCAAAAGCATCATTCTTCCGGAGGGCTTGAGCCGCTTTATTGAGGAAAAACTGTAGGCAGAGCAAGAAGCCCAGTGAATGCAGTATGTCAAACAGGAGCAGGCAGCCAACGTAGAGCGAAGCATCATAGAGGCCCGGGGAGAACAGCAGGTAGCCATTTTTCAGACAGAAGGAGAAAAGCGTGTCGCCAAGTTGCGGGCTGAAGCCCAGGCTCATGCGCCCCTGATCCAGGTCGAAACAGAAGTTAAGGCCAACAAGCTGTTGAGTGAATCCATCAACGAAAACATCCTGAGATTAAGGGCGATTGAGGTCGTATTGCGTATCTCTACGTCTCCCAATGCAAAGCTGATCCTCAACCTCGGTGGAGATTCTATCTGGGTCCTCGGACAGGATCTTTGGCCGGTCAATGATTGATTCTCGCTTTCAGATTATGTTCGACCACAAAACGCTGCATCGCCCAGATCAATGATGAGACACACTTGTCAAGTAGAACCACACGCATGGTCAGTTTGTCATGTTTCCAGTGACGAAAGGCAAGTTGAAATCGTATGAATACTGAACGCAAACATAATTCAAGTATCATGAGACCGAACCTAAAATCATGGGTCGTCACCGTGGGAATGAGCCTGTTGTTGCTGGCTGTGGCGATTTTGGCCTGGGATGTGATCACTGCAGATCAGGCAGCTGTTGCTACCGAACAAATTACGCCCGACCTGCAAACTGCCGCCCAGCCCTGATCTGAATCAAATATAAGGTGCAGAAGCGTGATGGAGTGAGCCGTCCTGAAGGATTTCGGGACGGCTCACATGTTTTGTTCACGGAATCCGTATCTTTCATCTTCAATCAATACCATTTGCACAATGTCTCAGATTTCCCCCTTTCACCTGGCAATGCCTGTGCACGACCTGAAGGCTGCTCGTGACTTTTATGGTGGTTTGCTTGGCTTCGAAGAAGGGCGCAGTTCTGATACCTGGATCGACTATAATTTTTTTGGTCACCAGTTTGTGGCCCACCTCAAGCCGGGCATGGCCCCCGGCGACCAGCTTCATCGCAATCCTGTGGACGGGCGCGATGTCCCGGTGCCACATTTCGGCGTGGTGCTTCCCTGGGAGGAATGGGAGCGGTTGGCCGGGAAACTGAAAGCACAGGGAACTTCCTTTATCATTGAGCCATACATTCGCTTTCAGGGGCAACCTGGAGAGCAGGCTACCATGTTTTTCCTGGATCCATCCGGGAATGCGCTGGAATTCAAAGCATTTCAGGATTTAGGGCAATTATTCGCCAAATAGCTCCGACATTGTACCTAAACCAGATCCCCCATGAGCTTCTATCTCCAGCAAACGTCCTTCGCTCCTCACACCCTGAAGGGGCTGTTCGTCGGTGTAGAGCATTTTCCCAGTCCCACGGTAGAGAATCTGGATTTTTGCACCGACGATGCCATCCGGCAGTGTCAGGGATTTGGTTGTGACCCGGAAGCCTCCCTGCTGGTAGAAGAACATGCAACGAGGGTGAATATTCTCGAGCGACTGTTTGATTTGATTGATCAGTCTCAGAAGGACGACATCCTCATCTTCTCCATTACCAGGCATGGCGTCATTGCCTACAACGATTACTTTTTTACGCCATATGAGGCCGATGCACAAAATATTCTGGGGACCTGTATTTCAGCAACACAGATCGTCAAAACCCTGGCGACTGCGGCGGAAAGGGGATCTAAGGTTCTGATGATCATCGATTCCTGCCACTCAGGTGCGATTACCTTCGATATGTCCAAATACAAGGGTGGCATCTCTTGCCTGTTTTCCTGCTCGCCCATGGAGCTTTCGCTGGAAGCCTTTCTCGAAGGCCGAAAAGGGCTGGGAATCAGTCATGACAGGGGAGGGAATGGGTTGTTTACCAATTACCTCGCAGAGGCTCTGGAGAAACAACAGGAAGCGCTTCAGGAATGGAAATCCTTTCAACAGAAACTGGCTGATTCCAGAGAAATGGTAGATAAAGACAGCCTTGAGTATGCAATGGGAGCAGATAAGCCTGATCCTCTGACCCTCAGGTCCTTGTATGAATATGTCTATGACAAAGTAGCTGTCGCGTCTAAGAGGAAACAGCATCCGTTGCTGATCGGTACCCTTGCTTCTGATTTGCCATTGATCTGAGCCCAGGATATGCCTGATGCGATCATTCACCTATTTAATTCTCCCGAATGTCAGGTTCATCCCCGCAGATATCATCGAAGACCCGCAGCATGGTCTTCAGCAAGCTAAACCGGAAAATCGGCAGGGTCTATGGGTTGTTTGTCGGGATCGAAACCTTCCGGGATTCTGCTATTCCTGCTCTTTCCTTTTCTGTGGATGATGCAGAAGGACTCTGGGAAGCGTTTGGAGGAGAACATAACTCCAATCTGGACCTTCTGGTTGATCAGGAAGCCACCAGGGAAAATATCTTTGGCAGGCTGAGTGAGAAAATGCGAGCGGTGAACCCCGGGGATCTGCTTGTGGTATTCATTGGTGGACATGGCACCATCGAACTGGATGAATATTTCTTTATTCCCCATGATTTCAAATCCGGGGCTCGGGGAGCGCTCCTTACGGGGATCTCCGCAGGCATCCTGATCAATGGCCTGAGTACTCTGGCCAAGCAGGGTAGCCATGTGCTGCTGCTGCTCGATACCTGTCATTCAGGCGCGATTCCGTTTGATATTTCTCGCTATCAGGGAGTGAATGGCGGTGGAATGAGCTGTTTGTTTTCCTGTAATCCACTGGAGGTGAGCTACGAAACGTTTTTTGATGATGAATCAGGAAAAGTTACGGGTGAGAACCAGCAAAAAAAGGGGAATGGGGTGTTCAGTTACTACCTCATCAAAGGCCTGCAAGGTGCCGCTGATACCACCGGAGATGGCACCATCCGCCTGAGAGAACTATTCAATTATGTCTATCAAAACGTCAAAACCTTCCAAAACGGCCAGCAGCATCCGTTCCTCAACGGGACGCTGGACGGTGATGTGGTGTTGAAGCGGTTGTGATAGTTCCGAGTTCCACGTCCCGAATTTGTCGTCCGGGGTGTTTGGGCCTGGTCTCATCAGAAGTCCATGCGAAATCCTGCTCCTACCCCTGTGGAAGTGGAAACGGGAAAAATCTGAAACTCCATGCCGGCGCGATGACGCCCGGCTGGAACCGTTTTATGAAGCTGAGGCACAGCCCAGCCGACAAGCGCGCCGAAGGCGTAACCTGTGATCACATCGGTTGGAAAATGCTTGCCTGCCAGCACGCGTTCCAGGCCAACCCAGGCCGGAATGAGGGCAGCACCCCCCCAGACGACTGGCTTCCACTTGCTCTCCGGATAATAATCAGAAAACACTTTGGCTGCAAAAAAGCTGTTGCAGGCCGAAATGGAGGTGTGCCCGGAGAAAAAAGACTTTCGCGCATCTACCTCCAGTTTTTCTGTCAGTGGAGCCAGATCTTCATACACAAATGGGCGGGTTCGTCGGGCCAATGATTTTGCCAGGTCGGTTCCGAGGAGATTGACCAGATTGGTTTCAAACCAGAGAATGGCCAGAGTAGAGGCATGGGAGAAGTAATGATCGTCTTTCCGCCTTGCCTGACTGGGGTATGGCGCAAATACCGCCATGCTCAGCCCGGTTCCAATGGCGGTGAACCATCCAATATCCGAGCGTAGCGCTGCTGCCTCTGAATAATTTCCGGTGGCAAAGCGGTCCAATCGATTCAGGTCGCTGGCATCCAGATCGGCCAGATCGGCTGGGCTCAGTGGTGCCAGGTTGCGGTTGGCAAGCACATCACCTATCAACAGTCCGGCACTGGTGCCCAGCACAACACCCTCCTTTTTCCAGCTAAGTTGATAAGGGCCTTGAGCCTGTACCTCAAGAAGAAAAAGAGGAACAAACAGCGCCAGAATGATCCGCAGGAATCGTTTCATGACAGGGTCTTAAAAGCTCTGAAAAGCGTTAGTCAGAAATCTTCGGGGATTTTCGTCGGCGATTTTCCAGTAATCTTCATCGTTGAGGTATCCACGGACATCCATGCTAAATCGACGCTCCCGGTAATCCTTCTGCAGCATGTAAAAGTCGGACCCAAACAGCACGTAATCCTTCACAGCATCAGTCACGACGAGGTTTTTCAGCATCGGAAAGAGTCTGTGATCGAATACCGTAAAGGAAATATCGGCATAGACATTCGGATAGTCCGGATTCTTGATCAGCTTCCGGATCAGCAGATACCAGTTGGTTTTACTGCCTTTGGCCTGAAAGGGAACGTCCAGATATTTGTCCCACTCATCATTGCCGCCGAAGTGGCCGAAGTTGATTTTCAGGGTGGGAAATTTTTTCAATACTTTCCCATACCAGTAGGGGTGATTCCAGTATCGGGCGAAATCGTAGTTTTTTCTCAGATCCTTTTCTGAAAAATCGTCGATCTCTTTGAGGGCTTCTGCCTTCTTCTTCATCCAGGGCTCGATTTTCCCCCGGAAATGATTGGCATTTTTGGGAATGCAATGCACCGTGATCGGCAGTTGATGTTGCTGGGCGTATTCATACACCCCATCCAGACGGTCATCGTCAGGGAAAAATCCCAGAGCCGGATAGATCTTCAGCCCGGTAAAATGTTTTTCCTCCATGTAGGTTTTGACCAGCTTCAGCAAATCCGGTCTTCGAGGGTCCACCCCGAGAAAAGGAAAAATGGTGTCTGGATATTTTTCTTTCAGCACGGCCAGCTCCTCAACCTGGGCCAAAAACGGCTTTTTACATGGCCCGGCACCCATATATGTAAAATCAACGCTCAGCGGGGCAAATCGCGCACTTCGTGGATAGTAGGCCTGCAGTTCATTCAGGATGGATTCCTGGTCAGGCTTCAGGGCTGAATACAGAAAGGCATAGAATCGGTTGATGGTGCCCTTGAGGAAAAATTCGAAAAACTTTCTCAGCCCCGGTGATGTGGCAATGGTTTGCGCAATGCTCGTCGGGATGAATTTGTTGAGAAAGTTTCGGGGAATGTGGTCCAGGTTAAACAGGTGGA
>CAZLKP010000133.1:7479-11028 GCA_964560095.1 uncultured Bacteroidia bacterium | reverse complement strand
GCATCAGGCAAAGATACTTAGTTATCAATGCTTTTTGAATGATGCGTCAGCCCTGCCCTCTTTCCCCCTCGCTTGCGCACCAGGCCTTGGCTGCAGGGGGATAGTGGCGCTGATGCGCTTCAGTCTCGCCTCTCGCTTCTCGCAGCGCAGCGGTCTCGCCTTTCACTCCTCTGCCAGCTTCTGCTCAATCACTGCTTCCAGTGTGTCATAGAATGCCTGGCCATATTTGCGGATCAAGGCATCTTTCACAAATTCATACACTGGAATGCCTTTTTTCTCCCCCAATGAGCATGCTGCTGAGCAGATACTCCAGCGGTCGTAATTGAGGGCGTCAAATTCGTCATACTCTTTGATCCGCACCGGATAGAGGTGGCAGGACACCGGCTTGCGAAAGTCAATCTTTCCGTCTTCCCAGGCCTGCTCAATGCCGCAGCTGGCCACGCCTTTGTGGTCGAAGGTGACGTAGGCGCATTCTTTCCCTTTCACCAGCGGTGTTGAATAGGCGTGCGTGAAATCAAGCACAGCCACGCCCTGCTCCTCAATCGCTTCGATCCCTTCCTTTCTCAGGTAGGGCCTTACTTCCGGATAGATCTCATCCAGGATCCCCAGTTCCCGGTCTTCCAGCGGGGCGCCGAGATCGCCCTCCACGCAACAAGCGCCTTTACAGACAGCTATGTCGCAGTGAAACATCTCATCAATCAGCTCACCACTGATGAGCTTGTCGTCGATCTGAATGGTTCCGTGAATTTTTGGAGGTCGTTTCTTTCCTAGCATAAGACGAAGGTAGAAAAGCCTCAGCAAATTCGGGATACTTTTTCCGACCAGAGAGATCGTACCCACAACAGGCCCGGTTTGAGACCCACGCGGAGCTTTCCGAGCTTTTTTCCGATGCCCAGCGCATCTGCGCCGTTCATGGTCGCCCAGGAAACGACCGTGTGGAAATCAGGTGCATCGGGCAGCGTCATGATTTCCTGAACCTCTTTCCACAAGTCCAGGTCTGTGTTGCTGGCCAGGCTGTCAGTGCCGAGACATACGCGATGCCTGACCTCCTTGAATGCTCTGAGATCGGGGCTGCGGTCGTGGAGGTAACGGTTGGACCGGGGGCAGAGGCAGAAGTAGCTGTCGGGCGCTTTTTTCATGAGCCTTAACACTTCCTGCTCTTTCAGCAAAATACCATGTACCCAGATCGCCCGCGTCTGTGGATGAAGGTGTCGGAGAATATAGTCTATGGGATGTTGGTCCGGAAAGGCGGGAAATACAATCCCAAAGTCGTGAAAGGCATCTGCGAGGCTTCCCTCCCGGGCGGCAAACAACTCCACCTCCGCTCTGGACTCTAGCAGGTGAACAGATATATGACGCGTGTGTTCATACACCTGCTTCAACAGGGGGAGTGACATGGAGTAGGGGGCATGGGGCGTGAAGGAATGCGGCAAATCCGAAAAGGCCATCTTCAGTGATTCTCCGTGTGACCATACTCTTTCAGTCCTGGCCGGGTCCAGGCCAGGAAGCTCCAGGAAGTTGTGAAAGAAGATCTCCTTCTTGGCCTTCTTAACCAACACACTGAGATCGGTGTTACAAATGTCTCCGACGGCTACCACGCCGAATTCAATCAGTTGATTGAAGCTCCTGTACATGGCTGCAACCTGCTGTTCCTCGGAGTAGGCATTTCTGAGACGAAATACCTCCCGGACGAAGTGGGCCATTCCTTTTTCCGGAGGAATTTGGCCCTGCAAATGACTCAATTCCAGATGGCAATGAGCATTCACTAAACCTGGAATCAGGTAGCCCGGCAGTTCTTCCGGCTGGTCATGGGCTGAGCGCTTGCGCAGAGCTGTGATATAGCCCTCTGAATCCGTTTCCAGAATGTGATGTTGAAGCCAGCCTTCGGGATGAAACAAGTATTCCGGAGCAAACAGGGGCATAGGTTATTCTTCTAGAATCCGAAACTCCACCCGTCGGTTTAGGGCGCGTCCGGTTTCGGTTTGGTTTTCAGCGATGGGAGAAGACTCTCCGTACCCTTTGGAAATCAGGCGGATTCTGGAAGTGCCTCGGGCCACCAACGCCTCCACCACGGCATTGGCGCGCTGCTGCGACAGGTCCAGGTTGAATTCTGGAGAACCAATGTCGTCGGTATGGGCAGCAATCTCGACTTTGATTCCTTCATTCGTTTTCAGAAAATCGGCGGCAATGTCCAGAATAGCAGCGGCTGTGTCGCTGATTTCAGCTGAATTGTAGGCAAAATTCAGATCGTCCAGCCGGATCGTAATTTCCCTTTTTAGTGGAGTGAGCTGGATCGTTCTGGAGATGGTATCCGGTCTGTGGGCGCTAGAAAGGTCCAGTGGAATGGATTGAAAATCGTGGCCAGGTGCAGAGGCAGTCAGTGTGTAGGACTGACCACTTCGGAGTCTGAGCCGTACAGCGCCCTCAGATGTGGCTTTCTTAGATTTGTCTCCAGAATCGTCATTGGCTGTTCTTACCGTTATGTCGGCCTCCATCGGATTGCTCTCCGGGGTTTGGATGAGCATATCGACCCAGGTCCAGCCGGCCACATCGGGTAGCAATCTGCCCGGCGCATACATAGCCAGGTCGGGTTCCTCCCAGGAGTCGACAGGTTCTGCCCGGGAAAAAACAAGAAATGCGCCATTATAGGTTACGCCCACCAGTTTATCGTCCTCTGGAGAATTGAGCGATTCCACTGTTTGGGGCGCTGTAAAGTCAAGGCCTGTGGTTGGATCCAGTGTGAACTTGCTGCGATACAAATCCGTCTTTCCCGATTCGTTCCAGGCAGAAAAGATCAGCGTTTCTCCATCCGGCATGAGCCGTGGAAAACCAATGCAGTCCAATCCGTCAAACCGAATCGTATCCGGAATGCCCCAGGTGCCGTCATGATTTAGCCAGGAAGCCAACATCGTATAGCAGGATTTCTCCTGCTCTCCGGGCAGGTCCAGAGGAATGTGTTCAGGCTCAGCGGCATAAATTAGCAGCTTCCCATCAGGACTAATGGTTGGGAACGCTTCATAGTTTTCGGTGTTCACGGGAGCGTCATAGGACTCAGGAGGACCAAAAGTGCGGGAATCGGCGTCATATTTCATCCGAAAGAGATCCAGAGAACGTTGGCTTCCTTCCATGTCGGAAAAAAACAGGAGTTGCGCGCCATTTGCCGAAAAACACGGACCGCCAACAAAGGTTCCATCCGGCAGATCCGGAAACAGGGTCTCCGGCTGGCTCCAGCCTTTTCCAGACCTGAACGAGACGTACAGATTCCAGTCTGTATGCCGATCCGACTGGAAAACGACCGCAGAACCATCGGGATGGATGGTGATGGCGTATTCAGAGGACCGTGGATGATCCAGATCTGCCAATTCTTCGATCTGCGCCGGGAGGTCATTCAGAAAAAGGCAGAGCAATCCGGTGAACAGAAAAATGTGTCGGATCATGGGTTCGGATAACTGGCAAACACCGCGAAAATATGGCGAAAGCGAGAGGAAAATACCAATTCCTCCCGACATTGATAGCCGGGCTGAATGTTAGGTTTTTTTGCGGAACTAT
>CAZLKP010000133.1:6222-7469 GCA_964560095.1 uncultured Bacteroidia bacterium | reverse complement strand
CAGGGTGTCGGACTTGACCACAAAGCCACCCACGACGCCATATCCGCCTTCGATATTGGTGTAGAGCTCCACAGGTTCGGATGGCGTAATGCCTAGGCCACCACCGGAAGAGTTCCGTTGCAGGATGAGTTTTTCCTGGTATTCGGCATAATCTTCGTTGGCATATTCTACATCCAGAAAAAGGGTCTCTGGTTGTACCTCAACCCAGTCATTCGCCGGAGCATAGGCGTTGGGCATCTCGCAGAGAAAGTCTATCACGAGATCGGTGCCATCTGCCCCTTCGTCGCTGGCATATTCTCCATCACCCTCAAATCCTCCATCATTGGTAGGAATGGCAGGACCAAAGAGACTTAGCGCACCAAATTGCAACTGCCCCGGGGCATTCACCGAATCGAAATAGGAGAAATAAGCCTGCTGTATCCGGTAAAAGTTTCTGACTCCGGCAGGATCTTCAAAGGTCACCCGCAAAATGGATTGGGTGTAGGCATTATCTACGTTAGACACCTCGCGATAGGCATTCTGGATCAGTTCAGCCTTCTTCACCAGTCCGGGCACTGGGATCCGGGTTTCTCCCCGTGCTGTTTCGTAATCGGGATGATTCACTTCGATGGAGATCAGGTCGCCCGGGGATACAGCTGCGATTTCTCCCAGATAAAAACCTGTGGAGTCAACCGCGCCTTGAAAGGGAACGCCTTCCAGGTAGCGGATCTCATCCACAGCGATGCCGTTCACCGACATGCTCACCTCCGCATCTGTGACGAGAATGTCATTCACAGAAACCTTTTCAAGCGGACCGTAGCTGCGACTGAGGTACAGCTTGAGCGAATCACCAGGCTGTAAGGCACTGTAAAGCACAAGCCTGGAAGTGTGAGGAGGTAGCTCCCGATCGAGGGTGACTTCACACCCGAACAGGAGTATTGCGAGGATAGAATATATGATGAAGGTTCTCATTTGATTTTGAAGCTATAGCTAACGGAAGGAAGAATCGGGAAAAGAGAGATTTTCTTCAATACGGGCTGGGTTTCGAAGTTGGTGCTGCCTGGAACTTCTTCTGTGCCGACAAAATAGAAATAGGGATTGAACCGGTTGTACACATTGTAGAAGCTGATGTTCCAGGTACGTGAGCCCCAGCGTTTTTCCTTGGTGAAGTTAATCCCGATATCGGCCCGGTGGTAGGCTTCCATGCGATAACCGTTTCGGCCGTTTTCGTAGAGCTGTGCCCCACCCAGCTGGTAGGGAAGGAAGGA
>CAZLKP010000133.1:0-6212 GCA_964560095.1 uncultured Bacteroidia bacterium | reverse complement strand
AGGAAGGAGCCTTGGAATCCCGGAAAATTTTGGACTGTGGCATAGCTGCCACTGGGCAGCGTGATGGCGTTGCCGGTGCCATAGACCCAGGTTCCCGACAGACTGATCCTGTCGTTGAATTTATGGGCAATGACAAGGCTCACATCGTGCCTTCGGTCATATCGGAATGGAAATCTTTCCCCATTGTTAAGATTGTCAAACTGGCGGTAGTTCCAGGAGAGGGTGTAGCCCAGCCAGCCAGTGGTTTTGCCGCGTTTTTTCTGGAACAGCAATTCCATCCCGTAGGTTTCACCGGTTCCGCCTGTTTCCACACGGTCTTCCCAGCTACCTTCGACGCCCAGGTAGAGGTTCACGCCTTCACGGTAGGTGATCAGCCCGCTCATTTCCTTATAATAGCCTTCGAGGGTGACGTCGATCAATCCATCGGCAATGGTTCTGGCGATCCCTGCAGCCACCTGCCAGGCTTGCTGAGGGGGCACATTTTCCGTGGCCGGCACCCAGAGATCCACAGGCAGGCCGGTCGTGGAGTTGACCAGCAGGTGCAGAAACTGCGTCATGCGGGAGTATGACCCCTTGAGCGACCATTTATCGCTCAGCAGGTAGCGGGCCGAAAGTCTGGGTTGGAGAGAGAAGTAGTTTTTCTGGTTGATCAAATAATGAGCAGCATGCAGGCCTACATGGGCGCTGAGTCTTGATCCTATTTTCACCTGGTCTTCGATATAGATGCTGGTTTCCAGTCCCTGAGCCAGCTCATTGTTGATGGTGGTGTCAATGAGGGTTGTGTCGGCAAATCCGATTTCCAACCCAATGGCACCCGGCGTGAAGGTGTGGAAGGTACTGATGAGGCCAAATTCGATATCGTGCTTGGGATTAGGGAAAAAATCGAAATCCCAACGCAGGCCATAATCCCGGATCCCTGAGAAATAGCCAAACTTGAACTGCGTTTCAAACACCTCGCTGCCAGTCTGATTGGTGGAGACGGCCGACTCAATATCATTATTGAGGGAGAGTCGGTAGTTGGTATAGGTGGCTGTGAGGTTGGAAAATAATTTGGGCGACCAGAGGTGATTCCAGCGCAGGGCGGCCATCTGATTGCCCCAGCCATTGCGGCTGCGAAGACGGAAATAGGAGTAGTCGGGATCCCCCCGCTGGCCAATTTCTTCGCTGGCTGTGATTCCCACCCGATCATCTCCAAAATACGTACTGAAATACAGGCGATCTTTGTCTGAAAAGGTGTGATTGACTTTGGCATTGAAATCGTAAAAAAAGTAGCCCAGGGATCCGCGGCCATCGCCTTCGGAGCCCAGCCTGCTAGCAGCAGCCGTTAGTGGCCGGGTAAACAAATCGAAATATGTTCTGCGGCCGGAGACAATAAAGGAAGTTTTGTTTTTCACAATCGGACCCTGTACGGAAATTTTGGAGGCCAGCAATCCCAGGCTTCCTTCGACCTGATAGTCCTGATTGTTGCCTTCTTTCATGCGCACATCCAGCACTGAGGAAAGCCTTCCGCCATACCGGGCCGGGAAGCCGCCTTTGACGAGCCTGACATTGCTGATGGCATCGGCATTGAATACAGAGAAAAAACCTCCGAGATGGCTCACATAATACAGCGGCACATCATCAAGCAAAATGAGGTTTTGATCCGGGCCGCCACCGCGGACATACAGCCCGGTGGATCCTTCATTGCCTGACTGCACCCCGGGCAGCAACTGCACAGCCTTGACGACATCCACCTCTCCCAGCAGGGCGGGGAGCAGCTTGATTTGCTCAATCGGCACATCCACAGTGCTCATCTGTGTCTGCTCAGCCACCGATTCGATGTCTTCAGCCACGATTTCCACCTCATCCAGAGACAGGTATTCCAGCTCAAAGGTGAGAACGGCATTCTGGGTTAATTCCAGGGGAAGCTCATAAGCTTCATACCCGGAATACGACACCCGCAGCCGGATCTGTCCTTCCGGGATCGTGAGACTGAAAAACCCGAATTCATTGGTAATGGCTCCGTTGAGGGAGCTCAGGTCAAAAACTTTCGCCCCGATCAACCACTCACCTGTATTCGCATCTTTGACATATCCGCTGACGGTGTGCCGGGTTTGGGCGAACAGGGAGCCCGCAAAAAAAAGTACGACCAACATGGCCAGGGTTCGTTTCATGTAAAAGGTGATTGGTGTATGAAGGAAGTGTTTTCACTGCTACGTAGACGAAAAATATGTGCTTCACGCTGTCTCACAGTTGGAGGCTAATGAAAAGATTGGGGGTAAACCCCAGCAGGGGCTTGTCCAGTGTGCGGAGGGAAGCCGGATGAGTAGAAACCTGTGGCCGATTTACGGCAAAAACACGATTGCCGATATTTCTTCTTCCATAAACGTTGAAAATGGAGATCCCCGTACGTAGCGATCCGCTGGGAAATCGCCAGGTGTGCGTCGCTGTCAGGTCCAGGCGGTGATAGGAAGGTAACCTTTGGCTGTTCCGTTGTCCGAATTCAAGAAAATAAAACACATCGCCATTTGGGAGATTAATCCCTCCAATATCTGTAGCAGGTGTGAACGGGATGCCGGATGCATAGATCCAGGTGGCAGACAGCTCCCAGGGGCCGTATTGAACCTGATTGAGAACGGCAAGCTGGTGGGGACGATCGTGGGAGGCCGGCACGAATCCGGATTCATCATTTCCGGGGAAGCGTTGCCACACCCGACTGTAGGTGTAGGAGATCCAGCCGGTATATACCCCGGTTTTTTTCTGAATCATGAATTCCAAGCCGGCGACTCTTCCCTCCCCATTGGTGAGAAGCTCTCCCAAATCGGTTTCGTTCAGGTTGTCGTTGTAGGTGGGATCGTAGGCCAGCAATCCCGATTGGCGTTTGACATAGCTTTCCGCCTGGATCAATAGGATGTCTGAATTCCAGGAGAGAGAAAAGGAAGCGACATCCGATCGCATGACCTCCACCGAATCACCATCGGCGACCACCCAGATATCTTCGCCTGCCTGTAGCTGATTGTCTACCTGCACATAATTGAGAAACTGATGGTATCGCCCAGCATTCGCCTGAATTCGCCAGTGATCTGATGGCTGCCAGTACAGCATCAGGCGTGGTTCCGCGTACAATTTTCGGTCTCCATCCAGGAGGTGCGCCCTGAGTCCGGCTTCTGCACCGGCTGATTTGCGTTTCCAGCTCAGTTCACCAAAGACTGCATTCAGGTTTTGCCTGGCGGGAATGGTATCCTCCGACACACTTTCCAGGTTGTCGTCCAGAGACAATACATTTTCCAGAAAGATCATATTGCGGTGGTACCCACCAAGGAAGGTCAGGTCTGCCGGAAGCTCCCATCTATGGTCCAGCCGCAGCGCATAATCCTGTAACCATTGCGCGCGCAGCAAATCTGAGCGATACAGCAGGGAATCATCCTCAAGCTGGAAGGAAAACTGATACTGGTTTCGGAACCCCGACCAGGAGGTGTTGATGCGGGTATAGTGGGTGCTATTCCACTGTCTGGCTGCCTGGAGAGAGACCCCCTGATTGGCAAGATTCAACTGGTCTTCTGATTTGACAGATAGCCTGTTGGGTTGTGTTTCCCGAAGTGAATAGTCCAATTCATCCCCTGTTTTAACGGCGGTGATGGAAATGAGATCACGGTCGTTGGGGCGATACAGCCATTTTGCGTTAACATCATAGTAGAACAGCCGGGTGTTAAGGGTGGACATATTTTCCTGCTGCTGTTGACGGTCGAAGAAAATGACCCCTTCCTGAAAACGATTGTCGAAGAGTTGCTGGAAAAAGATACTGGGGGCAATATCGGTATAGGATCTTCGAGCAGAAATCAGGAGTCCTCCTTTATTTTTTGCCCAGGGCACCTGCACCATAAACCGAGCATTCATCAGATTGACAGACACATTGGCACTGGTTTGGGCGATGCGGCCCGGCTTGCCCGCGATGTCAATGACGCCACCTGTGCGCCCGCCATATCGAGCTCCGGTGCCGGAGCGGTACATGGTCACTTCCTTAATCGCATCAGAATTAAAAGCGCTGAGTAGGCCAAAAAAGTGGCCGGGTTGGTACACCGTAATGCCATCAAACAGGATCAGATTTTCAGCTGGGGTAGCCCCACGGATAAAAAGTCCGCTGGCCCGTTCGTTGGCTGAGGTAAGCCCGGGGAGCAGTTGCAGGCTGCGGATTAAATCCGGCTCTCCCAGCCCAGACATCAGGTGCAATGACCGGGGATCTATTTCGATCACTGAGCCCCCGTCCTGAACCTCTACCCGTTGCCGGTTGTCATCTGTGATCACGATGTCATCAATGGAGGTCATGACCGGTGTGAGCGCTATCAGCATATCCTGGAAAAACTGACAGGCAACGGTGACAGGTTCATATCCCAAATAGGTTACCGTCATACTATCAGGGTATGGGGGAGAAACACTCAACAAAAAACGACCGTCCTCTCCGGCGCTGACACCTCTTCTCTCACTGATTCGGATACTGGCAAACGGTAGTGGCTTCCCGGAATCAGCCTGAACAACCCGTCCCTCCAAGTATGTCGACTTAGGCAAGGGATTGGCCGAAATTTTGAGGATACTGTAATGACCTGGCCTGATTTTCCGGGCGATTAACCTGTGTGGTTCAAGAAAAGACCTCAGGAAAGAGTCTAGTTCCATCTGATCCGCCCCGACAGTGACCTTCAGCTCTCTCAGTGAGTTGCTTTCATAGGCAAACACAAGCTCAAATCTGTCGTTGAGATCATTGAAAACACGATCCAGAGAACAATCTTCACAGGAGTATGAAATCAAAAGCTGGCCTTGTGCCCTGACCGATGTCAGGCACATGAATAAACAAGCAATAATACAACCCGTAAAGACTGATTTCATGTCCGGGCGTTTCCCGGAAATATACCATTATTCCTCTAGTATGCGAAGTCGAATCCGCTCGTCATCAGCCGCCTCAATTTCGAGGTTCATCGGCAGGAGAATCATGTTGAGAGCGTCGTCGGCATTGTCATGAGGGAATGCTCCTGTATACTTTCGGTCGTCTTGATAATAGTCAATCTCCACCCCGAACTGGCGCTCATAAGCGTTCAGAACTTCACGAATCGGGGCTTCTTTGAAAGTTGTGATGCCCTCAGTCCATGAAGGATGGTCCTGCTGCACATCCAGTTGTTCCCAGGTTTGGCCGACCAGCCGGATTCCTTCTCCGGCCGTAACAATGTTGGGGTTGGTGGAGAGACTACTTACCGATACAGCACCTTCAAAGCAGGTGACCACGTAATCTTCTTCGCTAGCGATCACTTCAAATTGGGTTCCCAGTACCTGCACTTCACCCAGCTGGGTCTGCACAATGAACGGGGCTCCGGATGTCACATCGAAGAAGGCTGTTCCGTCCAGATGAACGGATCGCGTGTCATCCCAGTCTCCCGTGGCGGAGAGGTGAGATCCTGCATTCAGTGTAACGCGGGAGCCATCCGCAAGTTCAATGTAAAGGTGCTCGCCAGCGGCGGTGGACCAGGATTGCTGATTCTCATCTGAGGGCCATAGAAACAGGGCCAGGACGAGCACAACTGCAGCTGCCGAGACGATCCAGGTAAGGGGCCTGAGGAGGCGCACCCGAGTTTGCGGGTGCAATTGCGTGGCAACACGATCCCAGGCTTGCTGCTGAGACAGGCCTTGTGGAATATCCAGCGAGCCGGATTCCTGGATGATATCCAGGATCGTAGCCGCTTCCCGATCTTCTCTCAGTACCTTTAGATCAGCTTCAGAGCACTCTCCGTTTAAGAGACGGTGTATAATGTCTAGTGTGTGTGTTGTCATTGTAGGTGTTCCGGTTCTGCGAGTAGAACAATCCATCGGTTTGATACCCTACCCGGTCAATAGCTTCCTTTTCATGACATCTTTCGTGCCAGTTTCCCCCCGATATCCTACAGGAGCCAGCCGACTCCACACACGATCTGAAAGCCGAAAAAGCCCCTTAGGCGGCTCACAGACCGGGACCAGATGAAGTTGTCCTGGTTGGGAAAGGTGACTGGTGAAAACGGAATCAGCCAGGACAGTCCGACGCCTCCGGTTGTCACCAGATGATCCATCCAAACACGGTTGGTTGCCAGGGTATAGCTCAGAACACCTCCCTGAAAGCGGCCCAGCCGCTTCTCGCCGTCTGGCCGGTACCGCAAATTGTTGTCGTTCACTACATAGTCAAGGTAAGACAGGCCGAATTGATGGTGGGGGCC